>CAYPBC010000072.1:0-5456 GCA_964408845.1 uncultured Thermoanaerobaculia bacterium | reverse complement strand
AGCCGCGAAGCGGCGACAGACAACCGGATGCTGGTGAATTGCGGGTTAGCGTCTGTCGGTGTAGACGAGGCCGATCTGGCGCCGGCCCGCCTCGGGCGCCCGTACGGTTAAGGTCACCCAACCGGAGGGGCCCATAAACGCCTGGCTGAAGAAATCGGGTTGATCGAGGACCGGACCCTCCGTCCAGCCTCTCCCCTCGTAGTAGCGAGTGTAGTACGTGACGATCTCGTCGGGGGCGGCGTTGACCGTTTGCATGAGCTGGGTGGGATGCTGCTCGAGGCCGGCGACATCGACCTCCGCACCCGGGTAGGCGACGAAGTACTCCGAGGAGATCTCCACCGTCTGAACTTGTAACTCCGGAGCGGGCGCCCCCATGGACTCCTCGGCGCCTCGGCGGCAGCCGGGCGTGGCGAGCACCAGGCAGCACAGGGCGGTTGTCAGCAGACTGATGCGCGAGATGGTCATGGATGACTCCTTGATTGACAATTGTAGCGGAGGTTCTTCGTGCGGCCGTTCAGATCGACAGTGTCTCCCCGAGGTCCGGGATCGACGGGTCCCACCCGAGCTCTTCTCGGAGGCGTTCGGCGAGGGCCTGCTGGGCCTCGTACTCACCGTGAATGAGCACCACGCGTTCGGGCTCGCGCTTCCGCCGGTCGAGCCAGATCATGAGCTCGCCCGCATCGGCGTGTGCGGACAGCCCGGAGACCCTGGACACATGAGCCTTCACCGGGATCCACTGGCCGTGGATCCTGATCCGCTCCTCGCCCTCGATCAGGCGGCGGCCCTTGGTGCCGCGAGCCTGGTAGCCCACGAAGAGCACCGTGTTTCGTTCATCGGGAAGGCGCAGCTTGAGATGGTGGAGAATGCGTCCGCCGGTAGCCATCCCGGAGGCCGAGATGATGATCGCCGGGCCGTCGATCGAATTGAGCTTGCGGGAGTCGCGAGAGGTTCGCGTGACCTGTAGATTCGGCGGGAAGATCGGGTTCATCTGCTCGGAAAAGTACTGGCGCATCTCGGCATCGTGCTCGGCGATGAAGCGGGTGTACAAGGCGGTGGCCTCGATTCCCATGGGGCTGTCGAGAAAGACCGGGATCTCCGGTAGATCGCCGTCGACCATGAGCTCGTGGAGCATGTACAAGATCTCCTGGGTGCGGTCGATGGCGAAGGCCGGTATCAGGATCACCCCGCCTCGGGCGAGACCCGCCCGGATCTCTTCGGCGAGCACGGCGCTCGGTTCCTCGTCGCCGTGGAAGCGGTTGCCATAGGTGGACTCCATGAACAGGACGTCCGAACCCGGGTAAGGCTCGGGCTCGCGCAGAATCGGTACGCCGTAGCGGCCGATATCGCCCGAGAAGTAGATCGTCTTGCGCTTGCCGCCTGAGACCTTGGTCTCCAGCTCCACTGCGGCCGCCCCGAGGATGTGCCCCTGGCGGTTGAAGCGAAAGCGAATGCCTGGGTGAAGCTCCTGCCACTCGTGGAAAGCGACGGGCTGGAGCAGGCGCAGAGCCTCACGTGCATCCGCCATTCGGTAGAGGGGTAGGGCGGGTTTGTGCTTGGAGTAGCCCTCTTTGTTGGCGTAGCGAGCCTCCTCCTCGTTGATGTGGGCCGAATCGGGGAGGAGGACGCCGAGCAGGGCCTTGGTGGGTGGTGTGCAGTAGACCGGACCCGAAAAGCCCTGGCGGCACAGTCTTGGTAGAAAGCCCGAGTGGTCGATGTGGGCGTGGGTGAGCACCACCGCATTCACGGCGTGGGCCGCGTGGGGAAGGGGTTTCCAGTTGAGGCGCCGGTTCGCTGCCGGTCCCTGGAAGAGGCCGCAATCCACGAGGGCATGGAAGTTCTTCCATGCAAGCAGATACTTCGACCCGGTGACGCAACGACCGGCTCCGAGCACGGTGATTTTCATTGGACCTCCGCCGGGGATCTTACTGCGGTCACGGTATGGGCGCCATCCCCAGCGAATTTTCCGTCCACCGAATTATTCCCTTCGAGCCCGGAGGGCGCGAAGGGAATAATTCGGTGGACGGAATGCGGTCCTTTCCGTAGAATGTATGATGTTCTGTCCTGAGGAGGTTGATCATGGCACAGAAAAAGAAGAGCGTCGACGACGCCATCGATGAGGTGGTGGACGAGGCAGAGGGCGGGCTCGGCGAGGTCAAGGCCTCCTTAGCCAAGGCTCAGAAGTCGATGGAAAGCGCGAAGGCCACGATGCAGGGGGCCTACGGCAAGGCCAGGGGAACGGTCGAGGTCGCTGCGGAGCGAGCCCAGGTCTACCTCGAAGACGCCAAGAAGTATCTCGCCGAGGCGCGCGAGAAGACGGCCTCGCTAGCGGTCAAGACACGTGAGCAGGCCGAGGTTCTCTATGGCAAGTCCAAGGAGCAGTACGAGGAGCTTTCGGAGAAGGCGAAGGACCTCTACGGCCGGGCCAAGGACCGCGTCGCCGAGATGGACTTCAAGGAGAAGGGTGACCAGGTGGTGGTGTACGTTCGGGAAAACCCGGGCAAGGCGATACTGATCGCGCTTGCCATCGGCTTTGTCGTCGGATATGCCACCCGGCCGCGCGACTGAGTTCGTGGGGGTTTGAGCAGATGGAAGATCCGAAAGCCGACGCGCCCGATCTCGATGTTGTTGACGATGATCTGATCGACGATGAAATCGGCGGTCGCGGTATCGACGCTGACACGATCCTCGACTCTCTCGTCCCGCAGTCGATCGACTGGAGGGAGACCGTCGGGCGCCACCCAATGCTCTCCGTGGCCTCGGTGGGACTGGTGGGTTATCTGGTGGGCCGTACCAAAGGGGCCTCCATCATGGCGGGCATCACGGCCGGTCTGTCGGCCGGCATCATGCGGCAGCTGTCGGGCGTTTTCGAGGAGGAGTTCTTCGATTTCTGACGGGTGAGGACGCCATGATGCCCGCCGCCGACACCGTGCATTGGATCGCCATCGAGGAGACCATCGAGGAGGAGGCGGCGGTGCACATCGGGAAGATCGTCATTGCGGATATCGACCGCCCCCTTGAAACCCTCGGTGAGCTCGAGCGCTGGTGAGAAATGCAGGCTAGCGACAGCCGACCGCTTTTCCAGCCCATGACCCTTGGCCGGAGCTTCCTGCTCTGGTTGCTAGGGGTCCTGATCGTCACAATGGTCGTGGTCAGCGCGCTGGTGCTGTGGCACGAGCAGCAGATCCTCGACAACGAGCTGCGTTCCCGCGCCGAGCTGCTCGCCCGCGTGCTCGCCCTTGCCGCGACCGAGGGCGGCTCCCCAGAGTACCTGGCCATCCTTTCGATGACGGATCTGCGGGCGGGCGAGGTGCGTGACGAAGACGGGCGGATCCTGTGGCGATTCGGCCCGTCGGCCGAGGAGGTGGGGGCCCTCGACGCCAGTGTGTTGCGGGTCGAGGAACGGGTGCACGTGGGCCGCGGGCAGTGGGGGCAAGGAGACACCGTAGAGGTGCGATTGCTGGTCTCCCGGGCAAGGGTCCGACGCCACCTTGCGGCGGCCGCGATCCGTCTGCTCGCTGGGCTTGGCATCGCCCTCACCCTGGCCCTCATCGTGGGTCTGATGCTGGTCGGCCGGGTGGTCCGCCCGCTCGGCGAGCTCGCCGAATGGGTGAGGTCCTTCGACCCGGAGCGGGCGGTGGAGCCGCCCCTCGAGCCCGGCACCGCCGCCGAAGTTCGCGAGCTCGCGGGCGCGTTTCGGGACATGGCTCGGCGTCTGGCTGAGCAGCGGCGCTCGCTGGTGGCCAGCGAACGCCAGTTCCGCGAGCTCTTTGCGGCCTCTCCGACCCCGCTGCTGCGCCTCGACGGGCAGCTCGCCCTCCGAGACGCCAACCCGGCTGCCGAGCCCTTTATCGGCGGAGACCGTGGCCGGTTGGTAGGCCGCTCGCTGCAGGGCTATTTGGATGATGCGGCTCTCGATGAGCTTGCCGCCGCCCAGGATCGCATTCAGGAGGGTGCGGAGGCCGTGATCGAGGGCTATTGGAACCTTGTCAACGGCGAACGTGCCGAGGTGGAGCTGCGGCTGGGTGCGGCCGCGGGCGGGGAAGCGCCCGGCTACCTGGCGGCGATCCACGATCTCACCGACCGCGTGCGGCGCATGGGCGAGCAATGGCGCCGGACCTTTGACGCCATGATGGACGGCGTGGCCCTGGTCGACCACACTGGGGCCATCACCCTCGCCAACCACGCCCTCGAGCCCCACCGCGGGATGGTGGAAGAGGACCTGCAACCGCGACTGCAGGGCGACGCCCCGCGGCAGTGGCGCCGATCGAGCGCCGGCCGCCTCCTCGAGTGCTCGTTGAGCACCCCCGAGGGCCTGGAGCACGCCATCCTGGTGGTTCGGGACGTGACCGAGGAGGCGCATGCCGAGGAGCGGCTTCGCGATGTCGAGAAGATGCGGGCCGTGGGTACCTTGGCCAGCGGGGTCGCTCACGACTTCAACAACCTGCTGGCGGGAATCCTGCTGCACGTGCGGCTGCTCCAGCGACAACCGGAGGCCGGCGACGAGGCCGCGTCGGCGATCCGCGACCTCGCCGAACAGGGCGCGGAGGTGGTGGGGGAGCTGCTGCTGTTCGCGCAGAGGGGGAGCGCCCCGCTGATCGCCCTCGACCTGGTTGAGCTGGTCCGGCGGCAGGAGAACGTCTTGCGGCACCTGCTGGGCGACGGTGTGGAGCTTCTCCTCGAGCTCGAGGGGGAGCCGGTGCCGGTGGTCGGAGACGCGGTCGCCTTGCGCCGGCTTGTCCTCAATCTTGTTCTCAACGCGCGTGACGCGGTGACCGGGCGTGGCGGGCGCATCACGGTGAGGGTGGAGCATACGGCCGGGCGCGCGGTGCTCGAGGTGGCCGACGACGGCCCGGGGATCCCCGCCGAGGTTCGGGAACACCTGTTCGAGCCGTTTTTCACGCTGCGCCGCCAGGGGCGGGGCTCGGGCCTCGGCCTGGCCGTGGTTTACGGAATCGCCTCCGAGCACGGCGGCGAGGTGGATGTGCGTTCTGAGCCCGGCGAGGGAGCGCGATTCATCGTCCGCCTTCCCCTCGGCGAGGCGGCTGAGGTCGAATGGGACGAGGCCCTCGGATTCGGCGCCGAGGCGAGGGTTCTGCTCTTGCAACCGGACGGACGCCGTGCGACCCGCACGGTGGAGGTGCTCGCCGGGGCCGGTCTCGAGGTGCGTCATGCATCCACCCGAGAGATCGCTTCCAACCTCCTGGAAAGGTGGTTGCCGATGGCGGTGGTGGCGGAGGGAGTGCCCGACACCGACGGCTGGTTGGTGAGTCTCGAGGTGCCGGTGGTGGTCGTGGAGCGGCCCGGGGAGCCCGAGTCCATCCTCGACGCCCTCCGCGATCTGGGGCTCATCAGTTCTTAATTCTCAATTCTCAATTGCGCTCAACCCATCCATAACCCGCGGGAGGGCGGGTCCGAATTACGAATTGAGAACTGAGAATTGAGAACTGAGAATTGAG
>CAYPBC010000071.1:0-7980 GCA_964408845.1 uncultured Thermoanaerobaculia bacterium | reverse complement strand
TTTCACCGCAACGTTCTGCCCGGGAAACGCGATCCGGACTTCCTGCTCCACGGCGGCCTTGCCGGGCGTCTGTGGATCGAGTGGGTGCCGGGGCTCCACATCGACACTGACCGCGTTGAGGTCGTGTGCACTCCCGGGGCGGACGGAACCGAGGTCCTCGAGCTGCGCTGTGCGGTCAACGGTCCTGAATCGTCCCCCAAAAACGTCCGGTTGAGCTGGACAGTCACGGCTGCGGATGGCGCCCCAATCGCTGCCCCAGAACCCGTGTCGATCGGCGAAGGCACCGTGGCGGTTTCAACGACCATTCCGAAACCCCGCCGCTGGTCGCCGGACGATCCGCAGCTCTACTGGGCCGAGTGCCGGTTGGAGACTGGCAATGGTCCCGCGGACGTCGTTCGGGTCCGCTTCGGCATCACCCGCGCGGAGTTCCGGTCCGACGAGGGTCTCTTCCTCGACGGCGCCCGGGTCGATCTCCACGGCTGCAACCGGCATGCGGCGATTCCGGGACTGGGCAACGCGTTGCCGGAGGAGGTCCACCGCGCCGACGCCCAGCTTCTCAAGGACTACGGCTGCAACTTCGTCCGCCTCTCGCATTACCCCCAGCACCCGGTCTTCCTCGATGCCTGCGACGAGCTCGGGATATTGGTCTACGCCGAGATCGCGTCCTGGAAGAGCGTGCGGTCGTCCCGGGGATGGCGGCGGTCGGCCCGGCGACAAATGCGCCATCTCATCCTTCGCGACCGTCACCATCCGTCGGTCATCCTGTGGGGCATGGGCAACGAGTCGCGTTCGCGCAGAGCCTTCGTCGAGCTCAAAGACATCGCCCGAACGCTCGATCCGGCGCGCCCCGTGACCTATGCCGAAAATCACCTCCACCGGGCGCGGCGGGAATGCACCGTCGGCATTCCGGACGTGTGGGCGGTCAACTACGAGCTTGAGATGCTCGAGGAGGCGCGCGACGCGAGCAGACTCCGAAACGTTGTCCTCTCCGAGTGCTGCAACCACCCCACCAGTGTCAAGGGTGACGATCGTGAAGAGCTGACCCAGGTCGCAACCCTCGAGCGCGAGTGGGAGCTGATGATGGATCGTCCCTACCTGGCGGGCCACGCGGTGTGGAGCCTGACCGACTACGCCACCGAGCACCGCAGTCGTTTCCGCCGGCAGACGGGCCTGTTCGACGCCTGGCGGCGGCCCAAGATGGCGGCCGAGCTGTTTCGGGCACGTTATGCCGAGGAGCCATTCATCTCCCTCTTCGTGATCCGGTCTTCCGATGAAACCGAAGACCGGGATCTCCACGTCTTCAGCAACTGCGGACGGATCGAGCTAATGCTCGACGGTGAACCTTTTGCGACACTCGAGGGCGCTCTTCACCACCGAGCCCGCATCGACGGCGGTTTCGAGGAGATTCGGGCGAACGGAACTCGGCAGGGCTCACCGGCCGAAGCCGTCATCCGCGGTTGGGGTGAGGCGACGGCCGTGGGGCTCACGATCAACAACACCGCGCCCGAGACCGGCAAGACACTCGCCGTCGATCTCGTGATCCTTGATGCCGATGGTGTACCGGTGCGGGACTGGAACGGGCATGTTCACCTGGAAGCTGAAGGGGACGCCCGTCTCCGCACCTACACCGACACCAGCGAGGTGTTGATAGCGCGCGGCGAGGGGCGGGCCTATCTGACTGTCGGCCAAGGAACGGGAGAGATCATCATCACCGGCTTCGCACCCGGTCTCGAGCCCGGAACGACCACGATTCGCGCTGCTTCGCCCTAACCACCCGCGCCACAGGTCAGGTGTCAGAGTCGTAAAACTTCAGAAGCCGGTTCTCGACATGCGTGAAATCGTTGAGGCGGCGTAGCCGCCGGCGGTCTCGCGATTCCTTGGAAAGCAGTCCAGCCTTGAGCAGCCAACCGACGAATGGGTTTTGCGGCCGCAGTGTGTAGGGAATGAGATTGAAATCGAACAGCTTGGGCACCAATTCGCCACTCGACTCCCTGGCCACGAATACGTTCATCGAGTGCAGGTCAACGTCAAAGAGACCAGCCTCGTGGCTGAGCCTGAGGATCTCGCGCAGATGGGTTGAAAACGAGGATGGGACGTCACCGCAACGCTCCCGATGGAAAAAGTAGTACAACTCCCCGTCAATCGGCTCCTGGGTGATCGCTTGCACCTCGGGGGTGACGGCAAGCGCTAGGGGCTGGGCGACGTAACGGTCGAGACCGGGAACGGCGTAGAACTGGGAATTTCGGGAGTACTCGAACTCTGCGATGGGCTGCGGGTGCTTCCCCGCGTGGGTGGCGATCGCCGATCGCTTGTAAACCTTGAGGGCAACCTCTCGGCCCCGCCAGGAGGCGCGATAAACGGTACTCCGACGGCCCTCTCCAAACTTGCCTATGATTCTCACCCCGTCGAGGTCGGTGCCTCTGAGCCGCTCCTCGGCGAGACCCGGTTCGAACGCCGGTTCGTCGTGGGTCGCCTCCGCCAGGACGATCCACTTGTCCGACAGCCAGCGGCGCACCGGGATGACATGGCGTATCGTGAGGCCGGCATCGTCAAACTCGGACCGCAGGCCGCGCCGGCTGACGCGTTCCGGTTTCTTGCGCAGCAGTCCGAGAGCATGACGCACCTGCCACGCGACCCAACGCGCCGAGTACCGGTGGCGATAATCGATGATCAGCCACCGTTTCGAAACACGCCCCATTTCGCGCAGGATGCGGCGCCGAGTCACGGGATCGACGTGAAACATGAACCGGATCGACACGATGCAGTCCAACGATGCATTCTGAAAAGGAAGCGCCTCAGCGTCCGACTGCACGTAACCTTCGACGCCTGGATGATCGACCTGCGGTGACGCTGCAGCCTCGTGCATCATCTGCAGCGAGATGTCGCTCCCAACCACCTTGACGCCCATTTCAGCCAGGCGACCCGTGAATCGTCCAGTCCCGCACGGAAGATCGAGAACCGACAACACGTCAGTTGTTTCGGCGAGCGCCTTCTGGATCGCGCGCCACTTACGGACATTTCTGCGCTTTCGCCCCGGGGTCGTGAAGCGGTGCTGGTCGTAGTCGGCTGCGACCGCCGCGTCGCGATAGAACTGCTTTTTGTAGGAGTACTCTTCGACCTTCGGTTTGCTGACATCGTCTATCGAGGGCTTCCTCATCGCCACTTCCAGCCGCGTACGGTCACGTGAAAGACGCAGATCGCGAGCTCATTGCGGTAGTCCATTGGCCCACCGAGGATACCGTCGCAGCCAGCTATGGGCAATTCCAAGACCTCAGGTGAGTGGTTCTGCTGGATGAGCTACGCCAAGATCTTGATGTTCTGGTGCTTGCGAAAAGCGAATGCATACCCGTTGGTATGTGGAGCATTTTCGCAAGCGTCCAGAGCGCAAGAAATTGGCGCAGATCGCCGGTGAGAGATGCGGGTTAAGCCCAAGTCAGGTGATCACTCGATCCTCGACCGTCGCTTCGTCGGCAACACGCCCTCCTCGGAGAACAACTGCTCCCCGAACCACCGCGCCGTGCCCGACGCGGCAGCCGGACTCGAGGTAGACCTCTGGTCCGATCTCGCAACCGTCACCGATCAGGACACCGTCATCGACGCGCAGAGGCTCGATCAGCTCCGTATCGCGGCCAACCCTCGCGGTGTTGATGTGTCGAGGTACCGGCATTTCCCTGAGAAGCGTACGGGTCAGCGCCAGCAGATCTCCCGGCGAGGACACCTGGACCCTGGACCCAGCCCGCACCCCAACCACCCGCCCTCCTTCGTCGATCATTGCCTGAATCACATCCTGAATCTCGTACTCGCCACGGGGCGACGGCCGAACTTCACCCAGGAGATCAAGCACGTGCAGCGAGAAAACGTAGTGCGGCAGGCTGATGGTGTGGGAAGGTGTCTCCTCCGGCCGCGGTTTCTCGACGATCCGTCGCACCACCAGGCCGTCGAGCTCTACGGCCGCGCTTCGCGAAACCATATCCGGCTCGACATCGAGCAGGCTGAGGACGGCTTCGGCCTCCTGTGCTGCCTCCAGGAGGGCTCGCACGTGGGTGCCATCCACCAGGCTGTCGCACGCGGACACGAGAAAGCGCCCGCCTATGTAATCAGCAGCCAACCCGAGCGCATGGGCCATGCCGAGCCGCTCCTCCTGGACAACGAATCGGGTCGTGATTCCGAGGTTCGTCCCTTCGCTGAAATATGGGCGAATCTCTCTGTCTTCCGGCGACACGACGAGCACGAAATCCCGGACGCCATTCGTTATCAAGGGCAGCATCGCGCGTTCGACAAGCGGCCTGCCAAGCACCGGAACCATGGCCTTGCTGCGCGCGGCCGTCACCGGTTTCAACCTCGTCCCCAGCCCGGCGGCAAGGATGACCGCCTGCATCAGTCGACCGATCCAACCACTCGCGCCGGACCCCCGGGACAGCAGATGTGGAAGGACGCGGCCGCCGCAGCGCCGGGATGGGCGTCGGCGTAACCCCGCCCGACGGCCTTCACCACGTCCTCGCCGGCTCCGGGATCGATGAGGGCGATGCAGCTTCCACCGAATCCCCCACCCGAAAACCGTGCACCGAACACGCCAGGGGTGTCCCGCAACAGCTCGTACAACGTCACGAGCTCGGCAGTCCCGCACTCGTAGTTCTGGATCGAACTGGCGCCGGAGGCAGTCATCAGTCCGCCGAACCGGACGAGATCACCCTGCCGCCACGCTCCCACGCCCGCTTGCACTCGCCGCTGTTCGCCGAAGTAGTGCGCGGACCGCCGCCGCAAGACCTGTGGCAAACCCTCAACATACTGCTCGAAGATCTCCGGATCCACGTCGGACAGGACCGGATGTGCCGACCGCGGTTGGTCGGCCAGCTTTAGCAAAAGCCTCGCGGCCTCCCGACACTCGTCTACGCGGATGTTGAACCCGGAGCCGGCCAGGGTTCTCGAGACGCCCGAAAAGGCCACCAGCACGCGAAAATAGCTGCAGTTCTCGGGACGCGTCACCTGATCGATGCTGAGATCGGAGCAGTCGACTCGGGTGAGGTGTCCCTGCTTGGCAAAGAGGATGACGCTCTGGTCGAGGCGGCCGCTCTCGACGCCGATGTACCCGTTCTCCGCCCGCTGAACGAGCGCGGAGGTCTCCTCCCGCCCGAGGTCGATCCCATTGACCCGAGCCAACGCGAGGAGGTAGGCGACGAGCACGGCGGCCGAGGAACTGAGCCCGGCGCCCGGGAGATCTCCGCCAACCACAGCCCGAAGACCGGTGTGGAGACGGTGGGCCGAGGACAGGGCGGAGACCGCAGCACGCAGATAATCGCCCCAGTCTCCCGTCTTTTCTGGAATCTCTTGACGCAGGTCGACCGAAACTTCGCCGGGAAAGTCGAGGCTTGTGACTCTGACGGCTGCGTCCGGGGCGGGAATCGCAGCCAGTATGATCTGCCGGTCGACGGTCATTCCGGTGACGATTCCCCCCTGGTGGTCGACATGAGCTCCCAGCGGACAGATTCGCAAGGGAGCTTTGACGAGAAACGCCTCAGAAATCTCCAAGGGTGAACTTTCACCCAGTCGGCTGACAATCTCCCGTTCGCGCTCGGATCCAGCCGCTCCGCTCACCCACACCTCTGGCCCCGGTTCTCTCGGTCATCCATGAGTCCGTCGAGGATAGCTCCGCGTGCATGGGCTGGCAAGTTGGACATTTCGAAACGTTGGTGAGAGTCTCCGGAAGAAAAGATATGCCATGAGGAAGATCCAGGTCCTGATGCTCGGTTGTTTGACTGCCATTATCGGCGCGTGTTCCACCGGTTCGGCCGCGGTCGATGAAGGCACGCGCGAGCTAAGCCGATACTCCGTCCTCTACAAGGGGCCCGAGCTCGAGGCCGTCGTGCGCACCTGGCAGGCCCAGCGCGATATCGCCGAGAAGTGGCTGATCCTAGTGGTCCACCTGAGAGGCGCCCACAGCAGCGGCATCACCGAGATCCACCGGAAAGACATATCGGTGCGGACTCCCGACGGGCGGCGCCTGCCAGTCATCACCCAGACCGAGTTTCGAGAGGTGTACGTCGAGATTCACTCCCGAGTTCGTCGGGCCATGTCGTCATCGGCGCCGCTTTCGACCTACAGACGAGATATCCGACCCTGTGATCGCTGGTTTCTCGTAGAACCCATGGACGGCTTCGCTCAGGACGAGATCGCGATCAACACGTTTGAGGAGTGTTGGGGACCCCTCGTCTTCTCCGTCCCCGGCGGTGTACAGCCGGGACGTTGGCGGTTGGTCATCGAGCTCGAGGAAAGCAGAGCGGATATTCCCTTCGAGCTCGAGCTCGAAGGGTAGGTATTAGCCGTTTGCGCTGAGCTATTAGCTCGTCGCACGCATCTCTTTTAACTCACCGCAGCGAGTCCGAAGCGAACAGCTTAACTGCTAATATCTAACGGCTTCCCGCCAGCTTTTTGAGTTCGGCGAGTGTTTCGTCCCGCACGCCGTCAATAGACTGCGTGCCATCGACTTTGATCAACCGTGGCGCTCCCGCCCCGCCCTTGGTCTCGAGGTCGTCGTAAAACGAGGTCAATACCTCGGTCTGGGCGTGGTAGTTTGCCAGCCGATTGCGGATGGTCTCCTCGCGGTCGTCATCGCGATGGACCAGCGGTTCACCGGTGACATCGTCAACTCCCTCGTCCTCGGGCGGGTTGAAGGTCACATGGTAGACACGCCCGGAACCCGGGTGCGAACGCCTACCCGATAGCCGTTGCACGATGTCGTCGTCGGGAACCGCAATCTCGACCACCGCATCGATGTCGACCCCGGCATCCCTCATGGCCTCCGCCTGCGCCAGGGTGCGCGGAAACCCGTCAAAGAGGAAACCTGACGCACAGTCGGGCTCAGTAATCCGTTCCTTGACGAGACCGATGATGATGTCGTCGGAGACGAGCTCGCCCGCGTCCATGACGGCCTTGGCCCGATTCCCGAGCTCTGTGCCCGCGGCGACCGCCGCCCGTAGCATGTCGCCGGTGGAGATCTGCGGGATGTCATACCGCTCACAGATAAACCTGGCCTGGGTTCCCTTGCCGGCGCCCGGTGGTCCGAGAAGAATCAATCGCATTGTCGCCCCCTAATCCGCGGTCAACCGCGTTGATAGTCGTCGATCATTGCACATTTGATGCCGGGATTGACGGCGGGGAATCCTCGCCTCACAGGGTTTCCGAGCCCCACTCGTCACACCCTGGTAACTCCTCCACCCTCCGGCCATGCGCCATGCGGGCGCCGACCCTCACAACGGTTCTCCAGGACCTCGCCAACGAGACACAAACCCTCTGTCAATACGTCGTTTAACCCACTCCACACGGCTTCGACAAAGACCGGAATAGACGACCCGGGGGACGACTCGCCCGCTGACCGCATGCGTCCCGTTCCTGGCTGGTAACAGATTCAATATGGGCGGAACTCTCCCCCCCGCAAGAGGTTGTGCACCGGAGGGTCGTCTCGTGTAACCATTTCGTAACAACATCATGGTGGTCGAGCATGCAAATCACTCGTGCGATTGCAAGTGAAATTTTTCACAATTTTTGAAACTGAGCATTGAAAATCCCTCGTAACACTTCTCATGCAACAACTTACGTTGCCATGTTGCCACCTTCCGCACACCTTCCGTGGAATCTCGGCTCACCAGCACCTCAGTGACCAGCTCCTGACGCCCTCCGTCAAGGGACACGTCAAGCACCAAATGGCTGCCTCCCATCTCGCTGCAAATCCCTTGTTTTCTGTACCTTCTCAATTATCTACGAATAATCTCACAATAGATTGTGAAAACAGGCACAGCTCTTGCTTCGAACGGCCGCGATGAGGATAAGTGTAGGTACCGGTT
Organism: uncultured Thermoanaerobaculia bacterium; assembly: GCA_964408845.1. Classification (GTDB taxonomy): domain Bacteria; phylum Acidobacteriota; class Thermoanaerobaculia; order Thermoanaerobaculales; family Sulfomarinibacteraceae; genus Sulfomarinibacter. The sequence continues at coordinate 139 of CAYPBC010000071.1, read as the reverse complement.
CAACAGGAAATCCGTAAAGACCGAAAGGAGGAGATGTTTATGCCGAGTTTCGTCAACGTGGAAAAGTGTGACGGGTGTAAGGCGCTCGACAAGACCGCCTGCCAACACATCTGTCCGAACGACCTCATGGTTCTCAACA
>CAYPBC010000070.1:0-7990 GCA_964408845.1 uncultured Thermoanaerobaculia bacterium | reverse complement strand
CGAGGATGTGCGGCGCGGCGTCTACGGCGGCGCGGTCGGCTATCGCAACCTCGACGGCGACCTCGACTCGTGCATCGCTATCCGCACCCTGGTGGAGCGTGGAGGCACGGTTCAGATCCAGGCCGGAGCGGGCATCGTCTACGACTCGGTCCCGGAGAACGAGCTCGCCGAGTGCGCGGCGAAAGCCGACGCCCTCGTCGAAGCGGTCGCCATGGCGGAGGCCGCAGCAAGAGGCACAGAGCGTGATGATTGAATTTCGAATTGACCGCCCGTCCTCCCTTTCGCCCGGAGCCTGGATGGGAGAAGAAAAATTCGAAATTCGAAATTCGAAATTCAAAATCCGTAGCGGGGGTGGCTGGTGATCCTCATGCTCGACAACTACGACTCCTTCACCTACAACCTGGTGCAGGAGCTGGGCGAGGTCGGAGAGGTCGAGATCGAGGTCGTGCGCAACGACGACGCCACCTCTGAGGAGCTCCTGGCCCTAGGGCCGCGGGCGATAGTCATCTCCCCCGGTCCTGGAGTGCCCGAGGAGGCCGGTGTCAGCATGGATCTGGTGCGGGCCGCCGCGGATCTGCCGCTGCTCGGAATCTGTCTCGGCCACCAGGCGATCGCGGCCGTCCACGGCGGACGGGTGGTGCGCGCCGCAGAGCCGGTCCACGGCAAGACCTCTCCGATCAGACATCAGGGGGAGGGGCTCTTCAAAGACCTTCCCGATGGATTCGAGGCGACCCGCTATCATTCGCTCATCGTTGACAGGGACAGCCTACCGACGAGCATCGAGGTCACCGCCTGGACCGAAGACGGCGAGGTGATGGCGATCCGCGACACCAACCACCTCCACTTCGGCGTCCAGTTTCACCCCGAGTCCTATCTGTGCCACGAAGGCAAAAGCCTGTTGGCACGATTCCTCGAGATCGCCGGCTTGGCTGTTCGTCCCGAGTGGAAATCGGGGGGTGAGTTATGAGTGTTGAGTTCTCAGTTTTGAGTTTTCGGACACTGCGTCTCGGAGCGGTGTGGATGGCATTCCGAATTCCGAATTCCGAATTCTGAATTTTGGATTCTTCATGACCCCCGCCGACCACAAACCCCTCCTCAACCGTCTCTTGGCCGGGAAAGACCTGTCTTCTGGCGAGATGGAGGACTTCATAGGCGCGATCATGGATGGGGGTGTCGACGATGCGGTGATCGCTGCCGTGCTCATTGCGCTGCGTGCCAAGACCGAAACCGGGGTGGAGGTGGCGGCAGCAGCGCGCGCCATGCGCGCGCGTTCGCTGCCCGTCGAGATTGCCGATCCCCAGCTCGCCGTCGATACCTGCGGCACGGGAGGTGACGGCGCCGAGACGATCAACATCTCGACCGCGGCTGCGCTGCTCGCTGCGGCGGCGGGAGTGCCGGTGGCCAAGCACGGCAACCGCTCGGTCTCATCGCGCTGCGGCTCGGCCGACGTCCTCGAGACGGCGGGCGTGCGGCTCGACCAAAGCCCCAAAGACATGGCGGCCATGCACGACGAGGTAGGCATCGCGTTTTTGTTCGCACCGCGACTGCACCCGGCGATGGCGGCAGTGATGCCGGTACGGCGCGCTCTCGGGGTGCGGACGGTGTTCAATCTCCTCGGGCCCCTGACCAATCCGGCGCGGGTCGAACGCCAGGTGGTCGGCGTCTGGGGCCGCGAGGTGCAGGCGCTGATGGCCTCAGCCCTGGCAGAGCTCGGCGCTCGACGTGCGCTCGTGGTCCACTCCGACGACGGCCTCGACGAGATCTCGGTGAGCGCCCCGACCACCGTGATCGAGGTGCGAGATGGCGAGATCGTGGGCGAGTGGCGCGTCGATCCAGGTGATCTCGGCCTCGAGTCCGGAGATTCCGAGTCGCTCAGGGGAGGCGACGCCACCGAGAATCTGCGGCGGATGCGCGCCATCCTCGGAGGAGAGGAAACCTCGGTGGCTGCCGAGGCGGTTGCCCTCAATGCGGCAGCGGCGCTCATAGTGGCCGGGTTCGCCGGCGATCTGCGGCAAGGGCTGGACCGCAGCCGGGAAGTACTGCGATCGGGCGCCGCCCTCGAGATCCTCGAGGAGTTGGCGCGGCGCTCGACGGACACCACCGGCGATGTCTGAGTCCATCCTCGACCGCATCGTCGCCGATGTCCGTCGCCGGCTCGAAGAGACCCCGGAGATGCCGGGGCTGGAGGCGGCGGCGCACGCCGCCGCCGAGACCCGCCGGCAGCGTGGTCTGCGCTCGCTGCGGGGCGCCATCTCGGGTCCCGGACCCGCGGTGATAGCGGAGTGCAAGAAAGCGTCGCCGTCGGCGGGCGTCATCCGTGCGGACTTCGACCCGGTGGCGCTGGCCCGAGCCTACGCCGAGGGCGGAGCGGCCGCGATCTCGGTCGTCACTGAGCCTGAGTATTTCTCCGGCGATTCTCAGTGGTTGGCAGTGGTTCGCAGGGCGGTGGATCTCCCGGTGCTTCGCAAGGACTTCATCGTGAACCGGCGGCAGCTTTACGAGTCGGCCGTTCTGGGCGCCGATGCGGTACTCCTGATCTCGCGCATCCTCGACCGGGAGGGGCTGGTCGAGCTTCTCGGAACCGCCTCGGAGCTTGACGTCGAGGTGCTGCTCGAGATCTTCGTCGATGAGGATCCCGCGTTGGCGGTCGACTCCGGCGCCGAGATCATCGGCGTCAACGCGCGTGATCTGGCGACCTTCGAGACCAGGCTCGACCGGGTCGAGGCGATAGCGAACAAGCTCACAGCCGACTGTGTGCTGGTGGCCGAGAGCGGGATCCATGGGCCGAGGGACCTGGCTCGGCTGCACGAGGCGGGTTATGACGCGTTCCTGGTGGGGGAGCATCTGGTGCGGGCGGAGGACCCGGAAGAGGCAGTCCGCCGACTGCTGGGCGGAATGGCGCCATGAAATCGGATGGACGATTCGGACGCGGACGCGGACGCGGACGCGGGCACGGAGACGGAGACGGGTGAAGACCAAGATCTGTGGATTGACCAACCCGGAGGACGCCGAGGCGGCGGTGGCCGCCGGCGCCGATTTCGTCGGCTTTGTCTTCAGACGCGGAACGCCGCGTGCCCTGGATCCCGCTGCTGCTGGTTGGATTCATGAGATCACCGGCGCGGAAAAGGTAGGCGTCTTTCTCGACTCGCCGCTCGACGAAGTCGAGCGTGTGCGAGATCTCCTCGGTCTCGATTGGATCCAGCTTCACGGCGACGAACCCGACTCGTTCCTGGAGTTCCTCGGCGAGAAGGTGATTCGCCGCGTCAAGGTCGGTAGAGAGATCGATTGGGATAGGGTGGCTCGGCTGTCTGAGCGCTGCCTGCCGCTGTTTGATCCCGGTGCGGGCGATGGCATCGCGTGGGCGTGGGAGGTTCTGAGGGAGCGGCCGCCGGGAGTCCGCTTCGGTCTCGCCGGAGGGCTCACCCCCGGCAACGTGGAAGACGCCGTGCGAACCGTACGCCCGCACCTGGTTGATGTCTCCTCCGGGGTCGAAAGCGCGCCCGGCACAAAGGACCACGCGAAGATCCGCGACTTCATTGACGCCGTGAGATGGTCTGAACGCTGAGGATTCCGGAATGTGGAGTGCGGCGGAGGTGCCTGGCATCCCGATTTGCCGCGAATCGGCGTGCCTGGCACGTCTCGGGAGGCGCGTAGAAAAACGGCTAATCTCGAAGCTGGAAGCGCCTTACAAGTATGTGTAAGAACTCGCCGGCGATTGTCCCGTAGGACTACTGATTCAGGGAGGAACAAAATGCACATGCGCCTTCTGGTCTGTCTGCTCGGTCTCATCCTTACCGCCTGCGGCCCATGCGGGCCGGCTGGCATAGACGGAAACGCCACATCGATCTTCCCCGAGCTCAGCGGGCCTTACCTCGGCCAGGAATCGCCCGGGATGGAACCGCGGCTCTTCGCGCCCGGCGTGGTCTCCACCGGGCTCGCCACCCGGGACGTGGCGATGACTCCCGATGGTGACGAGCTCTATTTCTCGGTCACCGTTGGCGCCCGCACCATGATCATGGTGACCAAGATGAAGGACGGTGTCTGGACCGAACCAGAGGTGGCGCCCTTCTCCGGCCGCTATCAGGACATCGAGCCCTGCATTTCGCCCGATGGCCGGCGCTTCTTCTTCCTCTCGACGCGGCCGCAGCCGGGGCAGGAGGAGAAGCCGGGCTGGGTCTATCAGGACATCTGGGCGATGGACCGCGAGGGCGACGGCTGGGGCGAGCCCTACAACCTCGGCCTGCCGGTCAACTCGGACGCCCCCGAGTATTTTCCATCGGTCACCGCCGACGGCACCCTCTACTTCACCCGCGAGGGTGCCGACCGGGCGTCCGCGACCTACCGCTCGCGCCTCGTCGACGGGGTCTACTCCGAGGCCGAAAAGCTCGGGCCTGAGGTCAACTGCGGCCGTAACAGGTTCAATGTTTTTATCGCCCCGGACGAGAGTTTCGCCATCGTGCCGGCCCTCGGCCGCGAGGACAGCCTCGGCGGGGTCGACTATTACGTGGTTTTCCGCTCCGAGGACGACGTCTGGTCCGAACCGATCAACCTCGGCGAGGCCGTCAACCAGCCGGAGGGACGCGAGTGGTCGGCATCGTTGTCACCGGACGGCAAGTACCTGTTCTTCATGTCCTCGCGAACCACCACCGAGGCGGGCCTGACGCTCACGGGGAACACGATCAACGAGCTACTGACCCTTTCCGCCCAACCCGGCCAGGGCAGCTCCGACATCTGGTGGGTGAGCGCGGAGGTGATCGAGCGGTTACGACCGTAGAGGCAACACGAATCGTTGCCAAACCCGTGACCGTCTCCGGGCCTGTTCTCCGGCGAGGCGCTACCGCGGGAGGATGCCAGGCACGCCGATTCGCGGCGAATCGGGATGCCAGGCACCTCCGGTGAACGCGCCTTCGCCCTCTGCTAACCAGCGGCACGTCGATTCAGGTAGAATCGTCCCTCCGATGAAGCACCTCCCAGATGACCGCGGCTACTTTGGCGATTACGGGGGACGATTCGTGCCCGAGACCCTGATGGCGCCGCTGGCGGAGCTCGAGCAGGCCTACCGCAAGGCCGGTCGCGATCGTGGCTTCCAGTCGAGGTATGAAGAGCTGCTGGAGCATTTCGTCGGCCGTCCCACTCCCCTCTTTTCGGCCCGCCGGCTGTCGGCGCGGCTCGGCGGGGCGCGCATCTGGCTCAAGCGAGAGGATCTGTGCCACACCGGGGCACACAAGATCAACAACGCCATCGGACAAGCTCTGCTGGCGTGTGACATGGGAAAGGGACGTGTGATCGCCGAAACCGGCGCCGGCCAGCACGGGGTGGCGGTCGCGACCGCAGCCGCGCTCCTCGGTCTTCAGTGCCGGGTCTACATGGGTTCCGAGGACATGCGCCGGCAGGAGCTCAACGTCGTTCGCATGCGCCTCATGGGCGCCGAGGTGGTGGCGGTGGATGCCGGCGCACAGACGCTCAAAGATGCAATCAACGAGGCCCTTCGCGATTGGGTCACCAACGTGCGTACCACCTTCTACATCCTCGGCTCGGTGCTCGGCCCCCATCCCTACCCCATGATGGTGCGCGATTTCCAGAGCGTGATCGGTCGCGAGGCCCTGATCCAATTCAGGAAGTCCGTCCGCACGCTGCCCGACATGGTCGTCGCTTGCGTCGGCGGCGGCTCCAACGCAGCCGGGATCTTCACCGCGTTCGTACCTCACGAGTCGGTGGCCCTGGTCGGAGTGGAGGCCGGAGGGCGAGGGATCGCGCCCGGAGATCATGCCGCCAGATTCTCCGACGCGGGCGCGCCTGGTGTCCTCCATGGCACCCGCACCATGGTGTTACAGGATAACGACGGACAGATCATGGGTACCCACTCGGTGTCGGCGGGGCTCGACTACCCGGCAGTCGGCCCGGAGCACGTTCTGTGGCGGGAGTTGGGGCGTGCGACCTACACCCACGTCAGCGACGACGAGGCGATCGCCGCCTTCCACCTGCTCGCCGAGTGCGAGGGCATCATCCCGGCGCTGGAGTCGGCGCACGCCATCGCCTACGCGGCCAAGGTCGCGCCGTCGATGCCGCTTAACACAAACATTCTCGTCAACCTCTCCGGCCGCGGCGACAAGGACCTCAGTGAGGTCGGAAGGGTGGAGGTCGAAGCACCGTGAGCCGCCTGAGCGAAGTCTTCAGGAATGCGAAGCGCGAGAAGCGGGCCGTCTTCATACCCTATGTCACTGCCGGCGACCCGTCCCTCGAGCGCAGCATCGAGATCGTCCGTGCCCTGGCGCGCGCCGGCGCCGGCGTGATCGAGCTCGGAGTGCCGTTTTCTGATCCCATCGCCGACGGTCCCACCAACCAGCGCGCCGCCGAGCGCTCGCTCGCTGCCGGGACCACCCTGTCCGGGGTGCTGGCGGCGGTCGAGGTCATTCGCCAAGACCTCGAGATTCCGATCGTGCTCTTCACCTACGCCAACCCGGTGTTGCGGTACGGCATCGAGGCATTCGCCGAGGACGCCGCGACCGCCGGAGTCGATGGTGTGCTCTTCACCGATGTCCCGGCCGAGGAGATGGCGCCGTTCGAGGAGCAGATCAATGCCCGCGATATCGACCTGATCATGCTGGTCACCCCGACCTCGACACGACAACGAATGAAGGCCGCTGCGGGATTCGGTGGTGGCTTTCTCTATCTGGTCTCACGCACCGGGGTCACGGGCGCCCGTCGGGAACTCGACGGCGGGCTTGCGGACACTATCCGCATGGCACGAAAGGCCTCTCGTCTGCCGGTGGCGGTCGGTTTTGGCATCTCCACCCCGGAGCAGGTGGCGGCGGTTGCCGAGAAGGCGGACGGCGTGGTCGTGGGCTCGGCCATCGTCAGCCGCATCGGCGCAATGGGCGACTGTGACGAGCTGATCGAAGAAGTCGAGAGTTTTGCGTCGAAGTTGGCGGCGGCATGCAAGAGGTAGTTTTGAGTTTTGAGTTTTTAGTTTTGAGTTACACGTCTTCGCCCAATATCTGCGGGGGGCTGGGCGGGAACTCAAAACTAAAAACTCAAAACTCATAACTCGTGTATGGGTCGTCCCAAACGCCGCCGGTTGGGTCAGAACTTCCTGGTTGACCAGGGCGTCGCGGGGCGCATCGCAGCGGTTCTGGCTGACGATCCCCCCCGGGTCCTGGAGATCGGTCCGGGCCGAGGAGCCTTGACCGGGCCGCTGCTTGACCGCTTCGACCGTGTGCTGGCCCTCGAACTCGACGAGAAACTGGTGCCATCCCTTGGCGAGCGTTTCGGCGCCAGAGGCTTGGAGGTGAGGCGGGCCGACGCCCTCAGCGCGGAGCTCGGACCGATTCTGGCGGCCGAGGCGCCGTGGCAGGTAGCCTCGAATCTTCCATACTCCGTTGGCACTGCGATTCTCCGCCGGTTGTTGCCGCGCCACGATCTCTTTACCCGCCTCGTTGTGATGCTGCAGCAGGAGGTCGCCGCGCGGGTGGTGGCCGAACCGGGGGGGCGCGGCCACGGTCTCCTCGCTCTCGAACGCGCAGCTTGGGCGGACGCGCGCATCCTCTTCGATGTTCCACCGCAAGCATTTCGACCGCGACCGAAGGTGGTGTCGACCGTGATCGTGCTCGACCTCAAGAAGCCCGAGTACGACCCGGCGTTGTTGGACAAGGCGTTCGAGCTCGCGGCGCCGGCGCTCACTATGCCCCGGAAGATGCTGAGCAACGCCTTACGAGTGACCGATGCCGGACCAATCGCCGCGGCGGGTCTCGATCCCTCGGCGCGGCCGGGCACGGTCCGACTCGCAGGTTGGGTGCGCCTCGCGCAGGAGCTGGGAAACCAGCCATAAGTGGGCGATCGACAACGGTTTGTCCGGTAGTGATACCATTTAGTGAGCATGTTTGTGTCATTCAAACCGCATTTTTTCGCGCGGTTGCGTCGGCCGGGTGGTGACCCCGGATGACGCTGTGGCAGGGGGTGCTGTTGGGCATCCTACAAGGAGTGACGGAGT
>CAYPBC010000069.1:0-8020 GCA_964408845.1 uncultured Thermoanaerobaculia bacterium | reverse complement strand
TGTTTTCTCGCCTCGGGGTGCTCGACGTACTGTCAAGTACGACTCCGCGCCCCTCGGGTCGAAAACACCACTGAGCGCGGCGCCTCGCCGACCTCGCGACGAATGCTGGTGAGAAACACGGGCTAATACCTGGGGCTCACGCCCCAGGCTATGAATCTGTCGCGCCTTCGGCGCTCACTCCGGTCCATCAATAGCCCGAGCCGCGAAGCGGCGACAGACTGTTAGCCTGGGGCGTGAGCCCCAGGAACAGAGGCACACAAGAAAAGATAAGCCGCGAAGCGGCGACAGACGGGCTATTCGAGAATCAGGTCGACCCGGTTTTCGGGGCCTTCCCATACAGTGAGGGAGAGGAGTCGCCCGCCGATCGCTTCGTACTGTGGGGTCAGGCGTTCGGCGAGCACCTCCGCGACCCTCTCGGCGGTGGGTGACGGCCGGCCGATTTCAGGATCGAAGTTGATGTTGCTGTCGTCGAGCGGCGCCACGGCGTCGACGAGGATCTGGCGCACCTCGTGAAAGTCGAGAGCGTAACCCTCCGGGCCGAGCGCGTCAGCGCCGATCCTCGCCTCAACCTGCCAGTCGTGAAGATGGGACGCTTCGACCTCTCCCTTGTAGACCGTCAGTGCGTGCCGGGCCTTGAAGGCCGCCCGCGCGTGCACCACCCAGCGACTCATGAAACAGTCGCTTCGGCCGATCCGTCAACGGCGCGCCGGTCCTTTTTGCGCGCCTCGAGAACCAGCGCCTCCCGAACCACCGGGACGCGGGCGATCCGGTCCTCGTCGAGGCCGAGCGCGAGAAGAAGTCGTTTGACCGAGATGATGGGCCCGTCTTGCTGGCGGGCGTTGAGCTCGACCGTTAGACGACCGTCCTCGGCGAGCTGCCAACGGCGGATTCCGGGGCGGATCTCCTCGTCGATCCCCTCCGAGGTGTCGGGGAGAACGAGCTGGTCGTCCAGGGGTCCGACCCGGTAGCGGGCGGCGGCCACGAGCTTGCCCAACGACGGGGCGCCGGGCAAAAGCGGCTGCGCGTCGGTGATCTCCAAACCCTCCGGGAGCAGGGAGTTGAGCCTTTCGAGGTGGCGGCGTCGCACGGGCGCCGTGCAGTCAACATCGAAGATTTCGGCTTCGGCCTCGTGACCGACCGGTAGAGCCGGACCCATCGACAGCCTGATGTGCGGGTTGAATCCTTCGGTGTATCGCACCGGCAACTCGGCCGCGCGGACCACTCGTTCGAGGAGGTCCATAGTCTGGCGATGGGACAGCCATCGCGCGTCGTCGGTCTTTGAAAAGGTGAATCGAAACCGCCGATGGACGGGTGGTTGGGGCCGCTCGCGATTGGCCGGCGGGATGCGCGGCGCCGGACGCCGCCGGTAGGCGGCAGCCGCGGGCCGGTCCTCCTCGGGCAGGAGGTCGCCGAGCACCGGCAGCGAGGCCGGCGCGAGCTGGATATCTTCGCCGTCTCCGGGTATTCCACACCGATAGCATCGGCCCCATTTGCAATCCTCGGTCTCGGTTTCCTTTTGCGCGCGCCGCCACTCGGCCTTGAGGTATCCCTTGCGCACACCCGCGTCGATGAGGTCCCACGGCAGGGTTTCGGCGAGGGTTCGCTCGGAGAGTTCGCGCTCCATATCGATGTTCGTTTCCTCGAGTGCGCGGCGCCAGGCGCCGAGGTCGAGATGATCAGTCCACCCGTCAAAGACCGCACCGAGATCGTGGGCGTGCTCGATCAGAGTGGAGAGGCCGCGACCGCCGCGCGACAGCAGCGTCTCCAGCGCGGCCTCGTCGGGATTCGACCATGTTAAACGTGCGCCACGGATGCGTTTGAAGCGCTGCTTGAGGAGGTGAATCCGACGCCGGAGCTCCTCGGTACCGGTGAACGGCCTCCATTGGAAGGGCGTCCACGGTTTTGGCACGAAGCAGCCCACCGACACTTTGATCTGGATCTTTCGGCCGCCGGCGACCCGGCGTCCCGCGGCAAGAATGTTCTCCGTCAGCCGTGCCAGCTCCTCGAGGTCGTCGTCGGCTTCGGTCGGAAGGCCGATCATGGCGTAGACCTTGATCAGGTTCCAGCCTTTTCGGAAGGCTGCTTCGGCAGCCAGCACCATGTCGTCGTTTGTAAAGGTCTTGTTGATCACGCGCCGCAGACGGTCGGATCCGGTTTCAGGGGCGAAGGTGAAACCCGACTTGCGGACCTTTGATACGGCTTCGGCCAGCCCCACGGAAAACGCATCGGCGCGCAGTGACGGCAGACTCACCGAAACTCGGCGGTCGCGCAGCTTGTCGGACAGGCTGTTCACGAGCGGCTCGACCTGCGAGTAATCGGCAGTGGACAGGCTGAGCAGACCGACCTCCTCGAAACCAGTCTCGGTCACCTGGTTTTCAATGCGTTCGATCACTGCCTCGGGGTCGTGCTCACGCACCGGCCGATACCAATATCCGGCCTGGCAGAATCTGCACCCCTGGGTGCATCCACGCATGATCTCCATGCCGAGACGATCCTGGATGACGTCGGCAAACGGCACGATCACCGACTCGGGCTGGTCGGCCGGATCGAGTTCGTCGACCCACACCCTCGCCACAGGAAACGGCGCCGCATCATCGAGCGTGTCCCACCGCGCCTCCTCCTCGGTGGTGCCGGGGCGCCAGCGGTAGAGAGTCGGGACATAGACGCCGCGAATCACAGCCAGGCGGCGAAGCAGCGACGGCCGATCGTCGCCGGCCTCCCGCCCGTCGCGAACCGCATCGAGGATCTCGTCGAGCGCCGCCTCGCCGTCGCCGATGAGGATGGCGTCAAAGAAATCGGCAACCGGCTCGGGGTTGGCGGTACACGGCCCGCCGCCGAGGATCAACGGTTCGTCCGGACCGCGGTCCGCCGCGCGGCGGGTGATGCCCGAGAGATCGAGCAGGTACGGGATGTTGATGTAGTTGAGCTCTGATTGCAGAGAGATACCGATGATGTCGAAGTCGGCGGTCGCGCGGTAGGACTCGAGGGTAAAAAGCGGCAGGCCCGCGGCCCGCATCGCCTCGGCCATGTCCGGCATCGGCGCGAATGTCCGTTCGGCCAGCGCATCACTGCGGCGGTTGATGAGGTGGTAGAGGATGCGGGTTCCCTGGTGGGACATGCCGATCTCATAGGCGTCCGGAAAGGCCAGCGCCACGCGAACCGAGACCTCGTCCCACGGTTTGCGAACCAGATTGCGCTCGAGTCCGAGATACCGGGTAGGTTTCTGCACCCCTGGCAGGATGTCGTCTAGCGCCGCACGGATCGTGTCCGGCGAGGGTTGGCTCATCGATACTCCTTCTGCCCGGGCAACAACGGGACGGTTCAATGTATTCGAAATCCGGTACAGGGTGCAGGGTGCAGGGCACAGGGTACAGGGTACAGGGCACAGGGTACAGGGCACAGGGTACGGGCGTGCTACTCCCTGGATCCTGTCTCCGGGTGGTCCCTGAACCCTGGACCCTGTGCCCTGTACCGTTGAGACCGAGACTTCGTGTACACTGCGCGGATGAAGATCGCGTTCTTCGGGACCCCGGACTTTGCCATGCCGACGCTCGAGCGCCTAATGGCGAGTCGGCATGAGGTGACGCTCGTCGTCACGAGACCCGACCGGCCGGTCGGCCGACGCCAGATCCTCACCGCGCCTCCGGTCGTCGAGGTGGCCCGTCAGCACGCCATCGATATCCTACAGCCGAAGAATCTCAAATCGGAAGAGGTCGGCGAGAGATTGACTTCAATCGGAGTGGATGCTGCGGTGGTTGTGGCGTATGGCAAGCTCATTCCGGGCCGCCTGCTCGAGATCCCACGGCACGGTTTCATCAATCTCCATCCGAGTCTCCTCCCGCGCCATCGCGGCCCGTCCCCGATTCAATGGGCCCTGGTATGCGGCGACCGTGCGACCGGTGTGACGACGATGCAGCTCGATGAAAACATGGACACAGGCCCGATCCTGCTGCAAAAACGGGTCTCGATCGAGGATCGGGAAACCGCTGAGATGTTGGCGCCGCGGCTGGCCGCGCTCGGGGCGGATCTGATCGTCAGAACCCTCGATGAGCTCGAAGAGGGTTCCTTGACCGCACACCCGCAGCCGGCCGACGGGGCAAATCAGACCCCAATGCTGCGCCGAAATTTCGGCAAGACGGATTGGTCGATGCCCTCACGGCAGCTCGTCAACCGCTTGTGCGGGTTCACACCGTGGCCCGGGCTCTACACCAAGTTTCGCGGTGGCAGGTTGAAGATCTTCGGGCTCGAGGAGGTGCATCCTTCGCCGAGGGGAAACGAGGATCCTGGAACTGTGCTGTCGGCCGAAGATGGCGGCATCGTGGTGCGCTGCGGGAAGCGGACGGCAGCGAGAATCACGGAGATGCAGCGCGAGGGCCGACGGCGGATGCCGGCGGATGCCTTCCTGATCGGTGAGAGGGTGACCCGGGGTGAGACTCTCGGCTGACCGCCTGACGGCGGCGAAGCAGCTCATCCGGATCGAAGAGGGCGCATTCTCCTCCCGCCTTTCGGACGGCGGTGCGGCGGCGCGGGTTCGGGTGCTCGAAGCCCTGCGCTGGCAGCGGGCGATCGACTGCGTGCTCAAACCCCTGTGTCGGCGCGAGCTGGCGCGACTCGATCCTGAGGTGCGCGCGTCGCTGCGCATCGGTCTCGTCGAGGTGATGCGGCTCGGTGTGCCTGCGGCTCTCGCGACCGACGGCGCGGTTCGTCTGGTTCGCCGCCTCGGGAGGTCGTCGGCGGCGGGGATGGTCAATGCCGTGCTGCGCAAGGCGGCGGCGGAGTGGCGTGAGGTTCTTGCGAGCTCGTCCATTGATGTTCGGTGGTCGCATCCAGGATGGTTGTACCACCGGTGGCTCGAAAACTCCGGACCTGAGTCGGCCGAGTCGGCGATGGCCGCCGCCCAGGAGGCCGCCGTCACCTGGGTGTGGTTCTTCAACGACGATGTCCGGTCTGCACTGGAACGTGAGGGGGTGGTTCTCGAAACCCATCCCTGGTGCCCGGGCGCATGGTCGGCGCCGGGAGACGCGCCGCGGCTGGTGCAAGCGGTGAAGGAAGGCGGCGCCTATGCCCAGGACCCGAGCTCGCAGCTCGTGGCCCACGTTGCGAAGAGGCTGGCCCGTGACGGCGGCCGGTTCCTCGATCTCTGCGCGGCGCCGGGTGGGAAATCGGCTCTGATGCTCCACCTCGGCCGGTGGGGCGTGGCGGTGGCGGCGGATCTGAGGCCGACCAGGGTGGGTCTCATGCGGCGAACTCTGGCCGCTGTCGGGGAGTGCTCGGTGGTGGTTGGCGATGCCAAGCAGTCGCCGTTCGCAGCCGGCGCCTGGGACCTCGTACTGCTCGACGCCCCGTGCACCGGCACCGGAACCTTCCGGCGTCATCCAGAGCTCAAATGGCGGTTGAGCCCGGAGTCGGTGGGCGAGATGGCGAAGAGACAGAAGCAGCTCCTCGTTTCGGGTTTCGAACTGGTGGCGCCCGGCGGAGTCCTGCTCTACTCCACATGCTCGGTCGAGCCCGAAGAAAACGAAAGCGTCATGTCGGATCTCCCGGCCGGCTTCAAGCTCGAGGATCTCGAGTCGGTTATGCCCGAAAACGTGCCCTGGATTCCGACCGATGCCGCCGGCGCCCGCATCCTGCCCAACCCTGACGGAGATGGCTTCACCATCCATGCCATTCGACGCACCTCCTGACCGGCCGCCTGCTGTCCGCGGGCAGGGTCCGCGGTTCTGCCCGTTTCAGTGCCCGCGTCCGTGCTCGTGCCCCGGGGAATGCGCGTTCACTGGAGGTGCCTGGCATCCCGATTCGCAGCGAATCGGCGTGCCTGGCATCCTCTCGGGAAGCGTGATGGGAAACGGGTCTCCTCGAAGTCAGGAACTCCTCGCCGGAACGTGGCAGAGATTACATAAAACTCAAAACTTGCCTTCGAGCTGCCCCTCGATCTCCTCCCACTCCGCCATCAGGCGCTCGAGTTCCCCGCCGAGCTTGCTGCGCTCCTTCTGCATGGCCTTGACCTTTGGATCGGAAGTGTTTTCGAAGAAGCCCTGTTCGCAAAAGGCGCCGTCGATCTCTTCGATGCGCGCTTCAGTTTTTTCGATGGCGGTGGTGACGATGTCGCGTCGCAGCTCGATCTCTTTACTCTTCCTGGCCTCATCGCGGCTCGCTCCGGCGCCGGCAATCTTCGTGCCTGCGCTTTTTCGGGCTCGTTTCTCGCGTCGCGCGCGAATCCCTGCGGCATCCGCATCGAGGTGGTCGTCGCCGCAGCTCGCGAGGTACTCATCGTAGGTTCCTGGGTAGTCGTTGATGCCTTGCTCGGTGATCTCGAGCACTCTTGACGCCAGCCGAGAGACGAACCAGCGGTCGTGGGACACGAAAATGAGGGTGCCGTCATAGGCCTCGAGAGCGGCGACGAGAGCCTCGATGGCCTCGAGATCGAGGTGGTTGGTCGGCTCGTCGAGCACCAGTACGTTGGGTTGATCCACCACGAGGCCGGCGAAGACCAATCGCGCCGCCTCGCCTCCCGACAAGCTGGCGAGCTTTTTCTCGACCTCGTCACCCGAGAACAGCACCTTGCCGAGACGACTGCGAATCGCACCGACGGTCTCACCGGCGCACGCTGCGGCGAGCCATCCCTCGACGGTCGCATCACGGCCGGAGAATGCCTGGCGATGGTCCTGGGCGAAGTAACCGATGCGGACCTCGTGCCCCCAGCGGACCTCTCCCTCGTCCGCTTCCAGGTCACCGACCGCAATCTTGAGCAGGGTCGACTTGCCGATGCCGTTGGGGCCAATGATGGCGAGGCGATCGCCGCGGCGAACGTTGATGTCGACATCGACCAGCACACGATTGTCGCCGAAGGCCTTCGACAATCCTTCGATCCGCAGCGCTTCCTTTCCGCTTGGACGCGCCTGTCTGAAACCAAAGACCGGATACCGGCGTGAGGACCGGGGGAGGGGTTCTATGACGATGCGGTCGATTTGCTTGAGTTTGCTCTGGGCCTGGCGCGCCTTGGTCGCCTTGGCGCGGAATCGGTCAGCGAACGCCTTGTTTGCGGCGATCTTTTTTTCCTGGCGGGCGATCTCGCTTTCTTTGCGATCGCGTGCGGCGATCTTTGCGGAGGTGAATGCGGTGTAGTTACCGGTGTAGAGGGTGACCGTTTCATAATCGATGTCGAGGATGTGGGTACAGACGTTGTCGAGAAAACGGTGATCGTGGGAAATCACCACCGCACACCCCCGGTAGTTCGTGAGGAATTTCTCCAACCAGCGGATCGAAAGGATGTCGAGGTGATTCGTCGGCTCGTCGAGGAGCAAGGTGCCGGGGTCGGCGGCGAGCACCTGGGCGAGGAGGACGCGTAGCTTGAAACCTCCGGAAAGGATCGACAGCGGTTGTCGGTGGGTTGCGGTGGGTATGCCAAGCCCTTCGAGGATCTCGGCCGACCGGGCCTCGAAGCTGTAGCCGTCGAGGCTGACGATTAGGTCCTCGACCTCGGCGTAGCGCTCGCCGTCGAAATCCCCATCCGCCTCGAGGATGCGTTCTTTCTCGGCCAGCGCCTCCGACAGCTCACGGTGGCCCATCATGGTCACGTCGATGATTGGAGTGTCCTCGTACATGAAATGGTCCTGCTCGAGCACTCCGAGTCGAAGACGTTTCGGCATCGCCACCGCGCCGGCGCTCGGCTCCTCCTCGCCGGCGATAATTCGCAGGAACGTCGATTTGCCGGAACCGTTGGCGCCCACCAATCCGTAACGGCAGCCGGAGTTGAGCTGCAGGCTCACCTCATCGAACAGCGTCTGGCTGCCGTAGGACTTCTCGAGATCGGAAATAGTTATCATGGCGAGGAAGGATAGCAGGGAAGAATTAGGAATTTGGAATTAGGAATTTCGGATTTCGAATTTGGCACCCCCAAGCCCACCAAGGCGCGGGGGAAGCTCTTTCGCCGGAGGTGCCTGGCATCCCGATTCGCCGCGAATCGGTGTGCCGGCAAACCGCCGCCGGCAGCAACTGGTGGCCGAGGCAGGTGATTGCC
>CAYPBC010000068.1:0-8084 GCA_964408845.1 uncultured Thermoanaerobaculia bacterium | reverse complement strand
TCGCGATCGATGCGGTCGAGAGGCTTGCCGGCGCCCTCCCCCGCCCGGTTGCGCGCGAGCTCGAGGGCGACCCGCAGGCGCGCCAGCGGCGATCGCAGCTCGTGGGATACGTCGCGCAGGAGCCGGCGCTCGGAGCCGAGAAGGGACTCGAGGCGCTCGGCCATCTCGTCGAAGTCACGGGCGAGGTCCCCGATTTCGTCAGATCGGCGAGCGACCGATCCGCCGACCCGCGCCGACAGATCGCCTTCGCTGAGGCGCTGCGTGGCTCGACGGAGTGAACCTACCGGCGCCGACAGATAGCGTGCGAGCCAGAAGCTCAGTGCGCCAACTACCAGCGCCAACAGCACTAGGCGGAGCCACAGCGCCTGCGGCTCCAGGAGGTCGACGGCGCGCGGCGGCTGGCGAAGGGCGCCCACGACCACCAGCGTCTTGCCGTCGGGATCGGACACCGGCCGCGCGACGAGGTGAAGCCCCCCTCGACGCTCGGCCTCCTCCTCACCACCGGACGCCACCCGGCGCGCGAGATCTCTTGCCGGCTCGGGTGCGGGCCGGCCCATCACCTCGCGGCCGTCGCCATCGAAGATGAAGATCTCGGTTGGAGGTCTTCCTCGTCCTTTACCGCGCCGCCCTCGACCGTCGATCGCGCCTGTCTCGCCGATGCGATCGGCGACCCAATCCACCTGATTCCGGACCACGCCCTCAGCACCCTCCTGCCAGTGCTCGACCCGCGATCTCGAGCGGGTGAAGAAAGGCGAGGTCAGGACCAGAACCACGACCACCGCCACCATGGCGAGCCAGAACCAGAGGAAGATGCGGAGGAAGAGGGTGTTCATCCGGTTATCCCTGCGCTTCCCGAAATGGGCTTCCGGCTTCGAGGGGGACCACTTTTCGGCGCGCTTCCCGAGAGGTGCCAGGCACGCCGATTCGCAGCGAATCGGGATGCCAGGCACCTCTGCCGCACGCGGTCGCATCCGCCCACGGTGGGCATCATGGGCGGCAAACCAGTCAACTCAAAACTCATGACTCACGGCGAAGCCGTGCCGGGTTTGACGTACAGGTACCCTACGCCACGTACGGTCTTGATGCGTTCACCGCCACCCGGTAGGGGTCCGAGCTTGCGGCGGAGGTTGGAGAGGTGGACGTCGAGGCTGCGGTCGAAGGCCGAAGCCCGCCGCCCCAGCGCCTGGCGTGAGAGGTCGTCGCGGCTGACCACCTTGCCGGCGGAGCGGACGAGGATCTCGAGAACGGCGAACTCGGCGCCGGTCAGCTCGACCTCCGCGTCGGCCGCGCGCACCCCGCGCGCCCCGAGATCCATCGCGAGATCGCCCGCCTCGAGCATCTCGGGCTCACCAGTCTCCGCCGCCGCGGAGGCGCGGCGAAGGATGGCTCGGATCCGCGCCGCCAGCTCGCGCGGGTTGAAGGGTTTGGGGAGGTAGTCGTCGGCGCCCATCTCGAGGCCGACGATGCGGTCGATCTCCTCGCCGCGGGCGGTCAGCATGATCACCGGCACTCGCGAGCGCTCGCGGATCCGCTTCAGAACCTCAAAGCCGCCGAGCCCGGGTAGCATCACGTCCAGGATCACCAGCTCCGGCTCGCTCTGCGCGCAGCGCTCGACACCGGTGATGCCGTCGTGGACCGACTCGACCTCGAAGCCCTCGCCTTCGAGGAACTCTCCCACCAGCTCGCAGAGCTCGGCGTCGTCGTCGATGATCAGCACCGCCATGTCAAAGCGATCCTACCAGCCTGAGACGATTCTTGACTTTTCTTTAGAAACGCCGTGCATTTCCTTGCGCAAAAAGGTCAACAATGAAGGTGTGGCGGACGTTTCACCAAACGATCGAACACGCCGCGAACGCGGCAAAACATCGGAGGTAGACATGAAGACACGAAACATCATCCTGACCATCGTGGCCGCGGCATTCATCGCGATCCCCGGATCGGCTGTGGCCCAGAGCGGGCCCGGAGGCGGCGGTTACGGCCCGCACGGCGGGCACCACCGCGGCTTCGCCGGAGGAGACGGGGGCGGCATCCTGCAGTTCCTCGAGCACGCCCTGCCGCGGCTCGCCGAACGGCTCGAACTGAGCGAGGAGCAGGTGACGGAAATCCAGGCCATCGTCGACGAGGAAGGCCCGGTCATCCAGAGCTTTGTCGAGGAACTCCGCAGCGGGCGCGAGGCGTGGCGCGAGACCAACGATCCCGCGGTCTTCGACGAGGGCGCCGTCCGCACCTTCGCCGAGTCGCAGGGATTAATCCACATCGAGCTCATGGTCGTCGCGGACCGCGCCAAGGCTCGCGTCTTCCAGGTCCTTACCGTCGAGCAGAGGGAGCAGCTCGAAGAGATGCGCGGCGACCGGGGCAAGCGCTACCAGCGGCGCTCCGGCGGACGGCGCACACAGTAATTTTCTTCTCCTCCCCCCAGCGCGCGGTGGCCGTTACGGCCGCCGCGCTTTTTTCATCTCCGAATTCACTACGGCGGAGAGGTTAGCCCGTTCCCATCCGGAAACTCCGGTGAGAAGTGCGGGTTATAGATCGAGTCGCGTCCAACGGACGGAGGGTTCGTCATTGAAGCGGAGCACGGTTCCAGACTCGTCGAGGAGCATGGATGTGCGGTGCTTGACACCGGCCAAATCGCGATAGCGGACCGTGAACCCGTCGACGGTACCGACCTTTTCGACGTCGATTCCGGAGACTCGAAACTTGACGGCGCTGGTGCCGCCCCTGCCGAAGACAACAAACTCGCGTCGAAACTCCACGTAGTGATCCGATCGAGCGGGGTCGTCACAGCTCCACAGGCCGAGCAGCTGCGGTGGCATCTCGGTGACATCCGGCGAGTCCAAGCTGATCATCCTTGCCGCCACCACAGCGACGACCGCCAGCACCGCCACTCCCACGAGGATTCGAGGTGTCGTAAGAGCGCCAGGAGGTCGTTTCTTTTTCTTTGCCCTTTCGAGATCATCCCGCGAGTCGTCGTTGAACGTGCTCATGGCCGCTCCTCCGGCGGACTGAATCGGGGCCGAGCGCTCCATCCGCCTACTTGATACGATACCTCGCCACGTCCGGATTGACACCCGCGGCCTTGTATTTTTCCCACACGTAAAAGCCGGATCCCGTCTTGGCGCCGAGCTGACCGGACTCCACGAGACGCTTGAGGAGCGGGCTTGGCTTGTAGAAGCTGCCGAACTCGTCCTCGAGAACCTCGCAGATAAAGAGCATGGTATCGAGCCCGACATAGTCGGCGGTCATCAGCGGACCCATCTTGTGGCCCAGGCAGTATGTGCATTTGTCGACATCATCAACGGCGGCGATACCCTCCTCGACGACCCTGACCGCCTCGTTGACGAACGGCACAAACATGCGGTTGATCGCGAATCCGGCCTTGTCCTCGGCCGGGATCTCGATCTTGTCCATATCGTGGCACAGGGCAACCACCGTGTCGTAGGTGTCATCAGAGGTGGCAAGGCCACGAATGATCTCGACCCCCTTCTGCATCGGTACCGGGTTCATGAAGTGCATGCCCATGAAGAGCTCGGGTTTGCCGTAGGCGGCGCCGAGACGGGTGATGCTGATCCCGGAGGTGTTGGAGACCAGGATCTTGTCGTAGCCCTTTTCCACCAGCTCGCGGTTGATCTTCTCCTTGAGCTCGGGTTTTTCGGGCACCGCCTCGATGATCAGATCGCAGTCCAGAAGGCCGTCCAGCCCGGTGGTCGTCGTCAACCGGCCGACCGCCTCGTCCCTGGCCTCGGTCGTGATTCCCTTCTCGCCGCCCGACTTCTCGAACGCCTTCACCAGTCGATCGAGGCTGCGCGAGATCGCATCCATACCGCGCTCGCGGGCGCTCGCATCCACATCCATCACCACCGTGTCGAAACCGCTCTGCGCCGCCACCTGCGCGATCCCGTTGCCCATGGTCCCGATTCCGATGACGCCGATTTTCTTGAGTCCGCTCTTGCTCATGGAGGTCCTCCTTCAGTCAGTTGGCCACAGGGTACAGGGTTCAGGTTTCAGGGACCACCCTGCACCCTGCACCCTGTACCCTGTACCCTGTACCCTGTATCGGTTGACCAGGAGGATCACCAACGGTATACACGTTTGGGCCTGGAAGGACGCTAAAGGAAATGATTCTCGAGATTGATCCCGTTGAACCGGAACCGTGGCTGCTCGCACGGGCGGCGCAGGTGCTGCGTGACGGTGGCATCGTGGTCATGCCCACCGACACGGTGTACGGGCTGACCTGCGGCATCACTCACCATGACGCGATCCGACGCATTTACAAGCTCAAGGACATGGACCCCAAGAAACCGCTCTCCGTCCTGGTCAACGACATGAGCATGGTGGGCCGTTACGCGAAAGGCGTTTCAACCCCGGCCTATCGACTGCTCAAGCGAGTTCTACCCGGACCGTACACCTTTATCTTCCAGGCCAGCTCCGAGGTTCCCAAGATCATGCTTCGTAAACGTCGCACCATCGGGATCCGAATGCCCGACAACCCCATCGCCCTAGCGCTTCTTCAGGAGATGGGCGAACCGCTCCTCAGCTCTTCGATCCGCGACCCTGAGCACGACTTCGTCAACGACCCAGATGAAATCGAGAGATCTCTCGAAAAAGACGTCGAACTGGTCATCGACGGCGGCATCCTGCTGCCCGTCCCCTCAACGGTGGTCGACCTCTCCGGCGGCGAGCCGGTGCTCATTCGTGAGGGCAAGGGGGATGTCGGGACCCTCGAGCTATTTGGCTGAAGATTTCTCAGTTTTGAATACCCACCTACCCTGATGTGCGAGAACGTTAGAACGTTGAACGTTTAAACGTTCCGCCCATCCACCCTTGAAGGCTGACCGTCCGTTTTCGGCGCCTGGGAAGGCGGGGGGTGAACGTTTAACGTTCTAACGTTCAACGTTTTAACGTCTTGAGTCAGCGGCTTTGGCAACGACCTGACGAATCTGCTCCGCGACGCGCTCGGGGTGGTAGACCCGCTGCCACAGGGCATGACCTCGCTCGCCGAGATCACGCGCCGAATCTGAATCGCCAAGCAACCGATCGAGAACATCGACCCACCCCGCAGCGTCGGCTGGGGCCGCTACTGCCTCGCCGCCTTGATCGGCAAGCCCCTCCGCTGCCCACGGATGCGCCACTACCACCAGACCGGCGGCCAGCGCCTCGAGAACTTTCATCGGCACGCCGGAACCACTGTTCATGGGTGCGATCGCAACCAACGCCGACTGGAAGTAGGGTTCGAGATCAGGTACATCTGCATGGACCTCGACACCCGGCAAATCCGCGAGCCGCCGCACGGCCCGCGCTGGCCGCGCACCCGCGAGCACCCATTGCGCGTCCGGTATCCGTCGCTTCAGAGACGGCCACACCTCGCGGGCAAACCACTCGGCGCCCAGCACCGTCGGACGGTAGCCGAGGTTGCCCGACAACAGCACCACAGGTTCGGACGGCGGCAATCCGGATCGCACGGTGAGACGTCCGGCAACGGGTACCACCCGCCCCCGTCCGGCGGGTACCGCCAACGCCGTGAGGTCGCGCCCAGACACCGCCACAGTGAGCCGGGCTCGAGTGACGAGGGCTCGCTCACGGCGGCGGCATCTCCGAGCCTCGGCGCGGTACGCCATCGCCTGCAACGGCGCCGCTGCCTGCGCCGCGCGATCGAAGTGCAGACCCATCGCGTCGATCGAGTCGAAGACCACCGGCAGCGCCGGCGCTCTATTCCACACCGCCTCGGCCGCCCAGGCGCAGCGCACCATCTGGACGATCACAACATCCGGCCGTCGACTTTCCACCGCGTCGGAAACGACCCGCCGGGCGACCCCGTTGCCGTACAGGCCCTCTTGCATGGGACGACCCGAGACGGCCGCGCGCAGGAGACCGGCGCCGCGCGATAGCGCGCTCAGCGGATAGTGGATGACCTCCGCCGGCAGCTCGCCAATCGAGCTCTCCGGCGGTTTTGGACACACGAGGGCGAGATCGTGCTCTTCGAGAGCCTGCAGCCACTCGATGGTCCGAACCTGATTCCCCCGCCATGGGGGCAGAGGGAAGCGGCTGGTCACCAACAGTACCCGCATCAGTCGGCGTAGAACTCCATGATCGCGGCCACCACCTCCTCCTGTTCGCTCGAATCGAGCTCAGGAAAGACTGGCAGAGCCAGAACCTCGCGGCTCGCCTGCTCGGACACCGGGAGATCGCCTTGAGAGTACCCGAGGTCCGAAAAGCACGGCTGGAGGTGGAGCGGCAGCGGGTAGTAGACCGCGGCGCCGATGCCTCGGTCGGTGAGGAATGCGCGCAGCTCGTCCCTCCGTGCCGCCCGCACGACATACTGGTTGAAGGTGTGACCGCGCCCGGGGAGGGTCTCCGGCAGCTGGATGGCGCCTTCGAGGCCGGCCTGGCCGAAGAGCCTCCGGTAACGATCCGCGTTGGCCCGCCGGCCCTCGATCCAACCCGCAACGTGCGGCAGCTTGATCCGCAGCACTGCCGCTTGCAGCGCGTCAAGGCGGAAGTTGCCGCCCACGAACGGGTGCTCGTAGGGGCCGGACTGTCCGTGCACCCGCAGCTTGCGAAGGCTGCCGTCCAGATCCTCCTCCGCTGTCGTGATCAGGCCGCCATCACCGAAACAGCCCAGATTCTTCGACGGAAAGAACGAGAACGCGCCCATAACGCCGATCGAACCCACTGGACGCCCACCGTAGTCGGCGCCCCATGCCTGGGCGCAATCCTCCACAACCGGCACGCCGCCTGCAGCCTCCATGATGGCGTCCATGTTCGCGGCCTGGCCGAAGAGGTGGACCGGGATCACGGCCTTCGATCGCGGGCCGACGCGGTCGGCAAGCTGTTGCGGATCCATGCAGTAGTCAATGGGATCGATGTCGACGAAAACCGGGCGCGCACCCAGCCGCGCCACCACGCCCGCGGTGGCGAAAAAGGTGAAGGTCGGCATCACCACCTCGTCGCCGGCGCCGACGCCAAGCGCCATCAGGCCCTCGAGCAGGGCGTCTGTGCCCGAGGTGACACCCACCGCGTGCGCGACTCCGAGGGCGCGGGCGGCCTCGCGTTCGAAATCCTCCACCTCGGCACCGAGGATGAAGCGTTGCGATTCGCACACCCGGTCAATCGCCTGCCGGAGTTCCTCGCGAAGCGGTTCGTACTGACGGGTCAGATCGAGCAACGGGACGGGCATCGGCTACCTCCAATAGCTACGCGGCAAGAGACAGGGTACCTCGTGAATTCGGAATTCGGAAACCGCCGGCGGCTGCGCAGTGAGCTCAGGCCTCATCCGAAGGAGGAGGCCATGAGCCACGCATAGGCGACGGCGGTTTCCGAATTCCGAATTCGCCCTTTGATACCATGCCCAAGCGGCCATTTGTCGCCAAAGGAGTGAGAATGCACATCTGCATCGTGGGCACTGGCTATGTCGGGCTCGTCACAGGCGCCTGTCTCGCAGATTTCGGGATCAGCGTCACCTGCATCGACAAGGACGAGGAAAAGATCGGCAAGCTCATGGGCGGGGAGATCCCGATCTACGAGCCCGGCCTCGACGCCCTGGTCGAAAAAAATGCCAAGGCCGGCCGCCTTCGTTTCTCGACCGAGCTCGCTCCCGCAATCCAGAACGCGCTCGCCATCTTCATCGCGGTCGGCACGCCGCCGAATGAGGACGGTTCGGCCGACCTCTCGTACGTTGTCCAGGTGGCGGAGTCCATCGCCGACAACCTCAACGGGTACAAGGTGGTGGTCACCAAGTCGACGGTTCCAATCGGCACCGGACAGCTCATCGAGAAGATCATCACCGAACGCGGCAACGGCGGTCACCCTTTCTCGGTGGTCTCCAACCCCGAGTTTCTCCGTGAGGGGTCCGCCATTGCGGACTTCATGCGGCCCGACCGGGTTGTGATTGGGGCGCGCGACGCGCAGGCCATCGCCATCATGAAGGACATCTACTCGCCGCTCTATGTCATCGAAACGCCGTTCGTGATCACAAACGTGGAGTCATCGGAGCTGATCAAGTACGCCTCGAACGCCTTCCTCGCCACCAAGATCACCTTTATCAACGAGGTTGCCGAGCTCTGCGACCTCATTGGAGCCGACGTTCA
>CAYPBC010000067.1:0-8112 GCA_964408845.1 uncultured Thermoanaerobaculia bacterium | reverse complement strand
ATCTCCTCCAAAATGAGCTTGAAGTCTTCCCACGGAACCACGACACCGGTATTTTTGAGATCCGGCAGTTCTTTGCCGGGTTGCTGGGCGCCTGCCAGAACGGCACCAGCCAGGATTCCGAGAACGGCCACCGCGATGCGTCTCCTCATGATCGAGCTCCCTTCGCCATACTCACACTGTTACCTAGTTCTCGTCCAGAAACGGCGCTTTTTGGCAATTTCTTCGTCAGACTGCGGATTCCCTTGTGCGGCGTACTCGAGTACGCCTCCGCGGAAATCCTTGTCTTCCTTGAACTTGCACAAAAATCGCTCGTTTCTGCATCGAGAACTACGCTGGTCCCACCAGAGTTTCTGGATGGGAACTACGTACGATGAGAGTCTTTCCATAGTATCGGGTTCCAGAAATATCGGATTCGAGATTCACGTGTGTGGAAAGATGCAACAACCGTTCCCGCGTCGATGCAACGCCGAATACGTGCGTCGTGGTTGCGAAAAGGGCGCTCACTCGACCATTACCGTTAGTCAGCGATGACGAGGCGGCTGACAAGGCCCTTGCGGGCAAGTGGCCCGGAGGGGTGGCAAAATCGAGGAGCGTGTGGATAATGGGCATCAAGTAGATTCGCCCGTAACGCGACAGGACAGACGGCTGGCCCGAGCTCAATGGGAGACTTCGGAGATGTTAGACAACAAGGTCGTGGTTCGTTTTCAGGATGGCAGCACCCTGAAGGGGTTCACCCACGACTTTGGTGTCGACAAGGTGGTCTTTCACGTCATCGAGAAGCTGACCGGAAGGCACACCAAGGTGATCAACACCAATGTGCTCAAGGCGGTTTTCTTTGTAAAGAGCTTCGAGGGCGATCGGATGCGGGTGACGGATCCTGATTGGGAGTGGCTCAAGAAAGTGCCAGGTCTCAAGGTCAAGGTGACCTTCGAGGACGGCGAGGTGATCTTCGGCGCCAGTTCCGCATACAACAAGCGGCGGCGAGGCTTCTTTATCAGGCCAGCGGACACGGAGGGAAACAATGAGCGGCTCTACGTCCTCACCAACTCCACCGTCCGCGTGGACACGTGGTTCTAGATTCCGATTCCGTGCCCAGGGGAAACTAGAGGTGGACCCCAATCTTTGGACAGGATCGCGGCGTTTCTAAGGTGGAATCCAGTGGTCGATTCATGCCGCGCGGTTCCGGCGGGTCATCTCTGGGCAGCTGCCCAGAGATGACCCGAGTTCGAGATTAAAATACGCTTCGGTTGGTGTTCGGTCTTCGAGCGTGGAATGTGGCCTTTCGTCGTTGTAGCGGCTGATCCAGCGTCGGATCGACGAACACGAATAGGGGAGGTATGGTAACCAAACTTCCAAAAGTCCTATAGCCACCGATACCGATAGGGCCATCGATCGCCAAAGATCGACAATTCGGGTCTTCATGCATGGGTGACACTGATCACAACCTCACATTACGGCTGAACACGAAGACCCGGGTTGTGAGGTTGTGATCAGTAGCACCCATCCAGAAGCTGATGGGTGAGGTTGACGATTGACAGGCTATGGCGGGCAGCCGACACAATCACTCCACGCAGACGTGTCGCCGTTTTCGAAGCCGTCCGCGAATACCCAATCCGGATCGAACTCATCCGCGCCAACATCGGGATGTGGGCCGATGGGCCGCGGCCGGTCGTCGTAATCACCGGTGACCTGAGGAGTGGTCGTCGCCTGATCGATGGCCTGAACGGCCGATGCAACAAGATGCAAATCCTCCGACGATGCATTCACGAACCAGCTCTCTGCAGCGTTTGTGAGATTCCCCGTGAGAGTACCTGCGGCGCCGTCCCGGTCAGCCCAGATGGTCATGTTGGTGAGGTTGTACGAGAACACACCGTCGGTGTCAGAGAATCGGGCCTCCATGCCCCAGGTCAGACCGTCCGCCGGGTTGAGCAGGAGGGCCGTGTTGTGGGTCACGAGCCAGCCGTCGGCGTGGACCATCTCGATCGCCACGTCATGGGGGAGGCGAGCCAGGATCATGTTATTCCTGACCACCCCGCCAGTGTGGTCGCCGGGGCCGTGGCTCGAGTTGCCGAACGAAATGCCCTGATAGCAATCGACGAGAAGATTGCGCTCCACCACCGTGCTCGACGAGGCACTCCAGAAGAGGATCGTTGGCACTGGATCGTTCCCCGGCGTCCGGATGCGATACCACACGTTGTCTCGCACCACCCAATTGTGGGCGTTGTGAGCACTGATGCCATTGGTGTAGTTGTCAGGCGCGGTGGTTGTGTACTCGAGTCGCGAGCATGCGAGGAGACCGTCGTCACTTCCATCACCCACGGGGTTGACCTTCACGAGTTGGTCGTTGGTGTCGATGACGTGGAGGTTGTAGAGCACGGGTCGATCCGCTCCCTGGATGCTGACGCCGCAAACCGCCGAGTTTCGAATGGTCAGGTTGGCGATGGTGACATCGTCACCGTAGACATGGATTCCCTCGGTCCCCGTGGTCATGCCGCCGAAGTCGAGGATCACATCGGCACGGTTCCCGGTTTCGCCCCGGAGAGTGACGCTGTTATTGGCCACGTGGACGTAGTCGGACATGTTGTAGATGCCGGGCTTGATAAATATCGTGGTTCCTGAAGATGCGTTGTAGGCTCGATCGCGAAGACCGGCCTCGGTATCGACAACCTCCGTGGATCCGCCAGGCGGCGGAAGCGCCGGGCACTGTGCCGCCGAGATCTCCGGCAGCAGCCGGGGCGCCCCCCCCATGACGACCATTGCCAAGCCGATGGCCATCGGCAGGACTCGATTCTGCCCACGAAGTGATTTCAACGCCGACCTCCCTTTGCACAGCCCATAGCGAGAATGGTTTCGGGGTTCGCCGGGAATCCGCTGTCTCGTTTTCAGACTAACAGATGGACTGGCACCCGTGGGGCAGTGCCGGAGGTGAAATTCAAAAAGAACCGATAGGAGGAAGACTACGAGCCGTATCCGGGGTCGCCGGATACGGCTCGGGTTCCTCTGACTCAGACCGATCTCTTCTTGGCTGTGTCGACCGTTTTCGGAAGCCGTCCCTCGTCCCGGAGCGTTCGGCGCAAGAGGAACTCGATTTGGGCGTTGACGCTGCGTAGATCGTCCCCGGCCCACCGTCTCAAGGCGTCGAGGACCTTCGGGTCAAGACGCAGCAGGAACGCCTCGCGTTTCGTCACGTGTAAAGGCTGCCGGTGTTCACCACAGGCTGGGTGTGACGGTCGCTGCACAGCACCACCAGGAGATTGGAGACCATGGCCGCGCGCCGCTCATCGTCAAGCTCGATGATGTTCTTTTGCGACAGATGATCGAGCGCCATCTCGACCATCCCCACCGCGCCCTCGACGATCTTGGTGCGTGCCGCCACCACAGCTTGTGCTTGCTGCCGCTGCAGCATCGCGGCGGCGATCTCAGGCGAGTAGGCGAGGTGGCTGATCCGTGCCTCGATGACCTCGACACCGGCTTTGTCGAGCCGTTCCTGGATGTCGTTCTTGAGCTGATCGCTGATTTCGGAGGTGCTGCCGCGCAGCGAGATCTCATGGTCCTCACTATCGTAGGGGTGTCGGCTCGACATGATTCGTAACGCCGCTTCGCTCTGCACGGTGACGAAGTGCTCGTAGTCGTCGACCTCGAACATGGCCTCGGCGGTGTTCACCACGCGCCACACGACGACAGCTGAGATATCGATTGGATTGCCGTCGCGGTCGTTGACCTTGGAAGGGCGCCCCGACGTGCGGCTGCGCGCCTGCACCACGGTGCCTCCGGGGGCCTTTTGTTCCGGGGTCTCCACGGACCCCGTCTCGAAGTTTCGAATCCGCAGAGAAATCCTTTTCTTGGAGAAGAATGGGTTGACCCAGAAGAAGCCGGACTTCAGTGCGGAGCCCTTGTACTTGCCAAAGAGCAGAAGCACCCGAGCCTGATTGGGCGCGATGGCTATAAAGCCGGGAAGGCATAAAGAGCCGAGGAAAAAGATCGCGATCCCGGCGACCAGAAGGATCAGACCCCGACTCCCGCCGTAGTGGCCGAGGCTGATGGCGCCGGAGATCAGCATCCACAGGCCGCCGACCAGCATCGCCAGTGTTATGAATAACGGCAGCCAACCGTTCGGGGGACGATAGGTGTTTTCAGAAATCATGTGATACCTCCTGATACCAATACGATATCACAATGAAATCTATTCCGTTGGGTCCGGCACCCATGCCCATGTGCTCCTCACAGTGCAACAATGCGGAACGGGGCACCAATGCGGAACGTGGCACCCATGAGCGCCGGCTACGACTCGGATGGCTTCGCGAAGAGGAAGTAGGCGAAGCCGAGGGCGAGCAACAGATAGATCGCGACAGTCGACCATCCGAGTGAGGTCACGACGCCCTTGAGCTGAGCCATGAGTGCCAGCACAAAGGCGACGGCATCGGACACGAAGAGCGCCAGGACGATCGCCCGCCGTGCATCGGAATCGCGGGCACTACGTGCCGTCCACGTGAGGATGGCGTACCCGAGCAGCGCGGCGCCGAAGAGCTGCGCGACCAAACTGAACCCAGCGTCCACGGTGAGTCCGTATCGCGCCAGCACCTGGGCCGGAGCGAAGATAAAACCGACACCGAAGAGGCCGGCGATCACGGCGTTGACAGCAAACAGGTTTCCGAGCTTCATCTCTGTACTCCTTTTCCATCGGTTCTCCGTCGGCGGACATCGATACCCGCCAGCGGTGGACCTCACCGAACGCAAGGTCCCTCCCAGATTCTTCGATTTGACTCAGATTCTCTGAGGAGGGTATATCACGATCTCAGGCCGGGTACCAAATCCAATACCCCGTGCCTGGAACCCGTGAAGGCTACTCCAGCAGAACGGCCTCACGAGCGATCCAGAATCGCGAGCGGCCGATCTCTAGATCGTCGCCGGCGTCGAGGCGGGCGACGCCAACCTTGTCGCCGTTGACCTTCGCCCTGCGGCCGTTGAGACACGTGAGAAAGAGCTCATCGCCGATCGGCGACAATCGCGCGTGGACCGACCCCACGCCCCAGCCTCGTATGGCCACGTCGACGCCTCGACCGCGGCCGAGCAGCAGCTCGCGATCGATTCTCTGTCGTCCGCTCGTGCTCGCCAGCCAGAACGTGGTCCCTGGCCCCTTGGTCATGATCAGGTGCGTCTCGGGAACCTGTGGTTCCTGATCCTCCAACTCTAACCGCAACAGAAATTTTCCGATCCGAATCTCGTCGTCCTCGTAGATAGGGGAGGTGTCGATTCGGCGGCCGTTGACCGTCGTGCCATTTGAACTGCCGAGGTCGGCAAGCATGAACCGGCCGCGATCCCACCAGATCCTGGCGTGACGGCCGCTGACACCCAGGTTGTTTATGAAGATATCCACTCGCGGGTCACGCCCAATGATCACCTCGGGTGGCGTGAACGGACGGCGCCGGATTTCACGATCGTCCATGGAGACCAAAATGGTGGCGGGCGGCGGTGGCTGAGCCTCGTCATCGAGACGAATAAACGAACAGCCGGCGTCGGGATCGGGGGCGACGTTGAGTCCGGAAAAAACCTCGACTCGGGTGTCTGCGACACGGTCAAACGCCCACAGCAGAAGTCGCTCCTCCAGCGAGCCCTCGCCGGGGTCTTCGGACGGATCACCAAAGAACAAACGCGCCGGTCGCCCCCTGTGCAGGAAGAGCAGCGTCCTCGCGCCATCGTGTTCGAGCGCGACCGCGGCGTCGCGCTCTTCCTTCGCCAGGATCCTGAGAACGTGAGCAGGGTTGATGAGCTTCAGCGAGCCACCCAGATCAGGTCGCTTGGTGAAATGCACGGCCGTTAGCAGAACCAGCGCTTTGTCGCACGAGACAAGGCGGCAGACCGGATCCTCGAGCTCATGAGCCCGCGCGACGAATTCGTGGAGTGGCACCGGCCGGAGGGCCTGGCCCTCCTGGAGACCGGCGACATATGGCGCCGACGAGTGGATCATGGCCACCAGTCGAGTGTTGCCGGACTCGATCTCCAGCCGCCCATCTTCGCACCGTCCGGCTAATAAGAGACGATCGACCTCGAGTAGGGTGTCATCATCGAAGGTAGACGCCTCGAACTCGATCTCGCCCGGTGGGAACACAACTGGCGCTCGGGACGGCTCGTATACTGTCCAGCTCATTTACGTGCCGGGAGAATAACACATCCTGGGTCTAACCGTCTTGGGGCTTATGGGTTCCACGTTTCGCATGAACGCATTGGTGCGCGCACCAGCCGAGCGGGGGGAGCAAGGCGACTTCGGAATCGGCGTTCGTGTTTCTCGGAATGACATCTGCCGATGTGAACCATGCTCGCGGTGCTACAACCCGAAACGTCGCACCCATGCTGGTGATTTTTTGGGTACGTCGGTCTATTGACAAGAAACCATTATGGAACCATATTGGTTGTAAGGGAAAACCCATGGCAACGATCACGGTAAAGAACATACCTGACGAGCTGTATGCCCGGATCAAGGCCGCCGCAAAGAGCAACCGGCGCAGCATCAACGGTGAGATCATCAGTCGAATCGAAAGGAGCCTGACCCCGCGACGGGCCCCGACCGAGCAGCTCCTTGCGCGCATCGGCAGGCTTCATGACAGCTTCGAGGACCGAACCCTCACCCTCGAGCAGATTGAAGAGGCGAGGCACGAGGGTCGTCCATGATCGTCGTGGATACGAATGTGATTGCGGCGTTGATCCTCCCAACGAGCGAGCAATCGGAAGCTGCGATGAAGCTGCTTGCACTGGACCGTGAGTGGGCAGCGCCGCTGCTGTGGCGTAGCGAGTTCACCAACATCCTGGCGACGGGTGTGCGGAACCGATGGTTCGAGTTGTCGCAGGCGTTGGAAGCCCTCGACACCGCCGAGGAGGTCATCGGAGAAAACCAGTACGCCGTGCCGGCTGACGAGGTGCTGAAGCTGGCCGTTGACAGCGGCTGCAAGGGGTACGATTCCGAATTCGCGATGCTGGCGCGAGACCTTTCGGTGCGGCTCGTCACGCTCGATCGGGAGTTGCTCCAGGTGTTTCCGGAGATCGCGGTATCGCTTGACGCGTGCGCGGAAGGACCGTGAATAGGAATGAAAACGGATAATTGTGGCGGATTCCGTGCCCGGCACCTTTACCTTCGATGTCGCTCCGGACTTCTGGGCGTTTCAGTACATCGAGGCCCTGGCCGCCTCCGAGATCACCACCGGGTTCCCGGATGGCACCTTCCGCCCCACCGAGCCGGTCACCCGCGCCCAGATGGCCACCTTCCTGGTGCGAGCGCTCGGACTGCACTGGGCGCCGTGATGAGTACCCGATGGTGGAAAACCTCAGACGCATCCGTGGTCAACGAAACCCCTCAACGGAGGAAAACGAGGATCGGTGAACTCTCCGGGCGTGATCTCGATTCGACCTGCCGAGCATGGAAAGGACGGTGAACCCGATGAGAAAGGCTCTTTCGCTCTGTGTCGCAATGGCTGTCGTCCTGGTGGCTACGGCTGTCGCGCCTGAAGCGGCGGCGCAGGGTCTGGCGCCGGACTACTACGGCACCGCCGAAACCAACTACCACTACATCTCCGGCGAGGAGTTCCGGCTCTCGGCGGGCGACTTCTACTATTGGGCCGGTGACGGATTCTGGGCGGCTGCCAGTGGACTTCAGCCCGCCGACCCTTCCTGGTCATTGTTCTGGAACATAGCGCCGCTGCATCTGCCGAGCGGGGCTCTCGTGGACGGGTACACGGTCATCTATGACGACTCCCACGCGGTGGAGGACCTCGAATTGGTGTTGAGCCGCTACTGGGTGGGCGCGTTCGGGGCAACCGGAACAGCGCAGATTGGTCCCGTCTTCTCGAGCACCGGCGCACCCGGAGTGAAGAGCACCTGGGTGGACCTGGACCCGGATGTCACGATTCGCTACTACATCTCCGTTACCCTCTCGACCCAGTCGTACGCGTTTACGTTCAGCCTGCCGGACACCGTGGACGTGCGATTCCGGGGCGTCATCGTCCACTGGAAGCGCCAGATCAGCCCTGCGCCGGCCGTCCAGTCCTTCCCCGACGTCGCTCCGGGCTTCTGGGCGTTTCAGGAGATCGAGGCCCTGGCCGCCTCCGAGATCACCACCGG
>CAYPBC010000066.1:0-8114 GCA_964408845.1 uncultured Thermoanaerobaculia bacterium | reverse complement strand
AGGGTATGGCGGGTCATTCGAATCTCCAGTTCACCGCAAGGCCGTAGCGGATCACATCAAAATCGTCTAAGTCCCTCTGTACCTCGTCGTAGGACCAGTACTGGACCAGCGCGGAGTACTCGAGCCCGCTGCCGCCATAGAGGGTCAGGCGAAGACGGCCATTCCAGGCGTCAATCGGCCAGCTGTCACCGTCGTCGGTGAGATAGGTAGCCGATCCCGATACGCCGAAGATCCCCATACGGGTGTGGCCGTAAAGCGTTGCGGTGGAAAGGTCGAGCTCGTAGATCGAGCGGCCGGGGTCGCCGCTGGGAAGGACCAGACTGGTGTCGGTCTTGAAGGAGTAGTGCTCGAGATCGAGCCCCACCGATGACGAGCCGTCGCTCGAGGTCCATGAACCTGCGATGCCATACGGTGTCGATTTGTTGTCGAGCCCGGCAACCTCGGGGGGATTGTCGGATGTTTCATAGCGGCCGTGGAGATCGAGGCGCCAACCGCCGCCGAGCCTGGTTCGGAGCTTGAGAGTCGCGCGATCGACCGTTTTCGGTTCGATGCGGAAAATGTACTCGTCGAACTCGCCGCGGTCGAGTTCGAGGTTCAAGTCGACCCCCTTGCTCGGGGACCAGGACGCGCCGAGCAGGTATCCGGTGCTGTCGCGCTCGCCGTCGAAAGTGGATTCTTCGTTGGTCAAACGCCACGATGTTTCGCGGCTGCCGAGGCTGCCGCCGCCCCACAGGGCCCAGCTGTTGCCCCGATATTCGAGGGTTAACCGTGCGCTGCTGTCGGTGAAGTCGAAGAAGCCGTCATCCTCGTAGGAGGAGCGAAAAATATTGTCGCCGCCGAGTGGACTGGTGACTCGGAAAACACGGTCGATGGCGATCTGCGAGTTCGACGAGCCGTCGCGGTAGTCTCCGGAGAGTCTCAGGGTCCAGCGCGAGGCGAGCTTGAAACCGAGCGAAAGGGCGCCGGCGAAGGTGTCCTGAGAGGCCGAGCCGAGGGCCCTGTCGATCAGATTGAAGGTACCGATGTCGCCGCCGCCGATGAGAAAGGTCTCCGCCTCACCGCCGGTAACGTCGAGGTCGGCCGAACGCCATAGCAGCGAAGCAACGCCCTCGAATCTCTTGCTGCTGTAGCTCGCGATGAAGCGAGTGGTGGGCACGCTGTCCATCTCATCGACAACGTTCGAGGTGATGTTCGCGAGCTCGTCGGGGTCGCCGCCGATTGCGGGTTTACCGGTGGCAAAGGGGCGATTCTTGCGCGTGTAGGAGGCCATCGACTGCTCGAACTCGAGCCGCACCGGCAGGGTGCGGGTGACCAACCGTAGGGTCCACTCGTGCATTGCCTCGTCAAGATCGATCACGATCGGATAGAGCTCGTTGAGACCATAGAGGGGACGCCTGACCATGCCCTCTCGATCGACCGCATGGTAGGCGAGAGAGATCTGCAGAGGCCGCCAGGCATCGACCACAAACTCACCCCTGTAGCGGGTGATGTCCCAGTCATCCTGCCGCTCGGCGAAGTCGCCGCCGGCGAGGTTGAAGAACGAGGCGCGACGATCGTAGTCGAAGTAAAAGCTGAAGCCGGCGCCGAACTCGAGGCCGAGCGTTGCCGCCTCGGCGGGGTTGGCGTCACCAAAGCCCCAGGCGTTGATCTTAAACTCGGAGATGGCCCCTTGACCGCGATAGAGCAGGTTGAGGTCTTCGAGGAAAAAGCCCTCCTGAAGGTCGATCTGGCTGCGGAAGCTGTCCTCGTTACCGTCCGCATCCTGCCAGATATAGGCGGCGCCGATGTTCCCGCTCCAATCCTGGGCCGCCAGAGGCGAGGCCACGGCGAGGCAAAGGACTATCAGCAATAGGAACCATTTTGCTCGCTTCATGCAGATCCCCTTCGCCGGGTGGTGGGGCTGAAATCTGTCACTGCCGCCTGCAGCCACCGGTATTTTAGGCTGCCGACCGAGGCACCGCTGGTTCTCGCGTCGATGGACGAATATCTCAACAATTGCACCACTGATACAAAATGGACGAGTCTCGATTCGATGTCAACTCAAATATACACATCCATAAATAGAGATCTAGTTATGGATTATTGTGCCGCTTGAGTTTCCTCCCGGAAGTCATGTGATTGCTATGAGATCGTTGCGAGCTGCTATCTCATCTGGAAATCACCCTTGAGACTCAGGAGCAACTATCTGACGGATGCGGATTCGCGGCTTGCACCATGAGTCCGCTCGGGAGACACTGCGGGTCATGGTGACGAAATCGAAACCCTTGGTGATTCTCGTTGTGGTTGCAATTGCAGGCGTCGCCGCCGCATCTCTCTATCTGCGCGGGCATCTCCGTTGCGCGGGCTTTGCCGGCCCCGGCGTCACGGCCGAAGAGCTACCGCCTGCAAAAACCGGCAGCAGCAGTCTTCGCATCGCGACGTGGAACATGCGGAACTTTCCGATCGATGAGCGCCCGCAGACTGATGATTTGGGATACTCGCGCCGCGCCAATATCTGTGATGTCGAGACGGCGCTTGCCGGACTCGACGCCGACATTCTCGGTCTGCAGGAGGTCGACGACACCCGACGATTTCCGCCGATCCTGCGCCGCGCCTGCACGGGGCGGACGATGCGCGTGGTCTTTTCAGCCGGCGGCGGACGCTTCGGCCAGCACCTTGCGATCGCCTGGGACAACGATACGTTCGAGCTGGCCATGGAACCGGTGGAGATCACCGCGGTTGCATTCGAAGACGGGATGCGGCCGGGATTCGCGACATATCTGAGGAGCCGATCGGCCGACGGCATCGATTTCACCCTCGTCGTCGTACACCTCGAATCGGGACCGGACAACTTTGGGCAACGTCGGCGCCAGAACCGTGCGCTCGCGACGTGGGTTGCCAGCTGGGTCGCAGAGATTGGTGATCCGGACGTGATCGTTGTCGGCGATTTCAACACCGTCGGATCGCCTCGCGGTGGGTTGAAGGGTGAGCTGCAATCGATGGACGCGATTCTGGGTCGGACCGGGTTGCATCGGCTGGGGAACGAAACCGGGTGCTCCCAGTACTGGGAGGGTCGCGGCGATCGCGATGGGGTACAGGTGCCGTCGCTGCTCGATCATGTCTTTCTCAGGGGGTTCGGCCCGGACGCGGTCGTTCAGCCGCTCCAAGCCTGGTTGCACTGCGCACGTTGGGAGTGCTCCGAGCTCGTTTCCCGGGTGGGCGAGGAAGACGGGACATTTTGGGATGTCTCCGATCACTGCCCACTGACGTTCGAGATTCGTGACGGTGCCAGGTGAAGACTTTCTTAACTGTATTGAATAGGCATTTCCCGATAGGCAAAAACTCGCGGAAAGTTAAGAAAGTTTCACCTGGCACCGCCCTCCATCGTCTTTATCGGTATGATGCATGAGATGACTGACGATACCTCCCGATTCCGTGATGACGAGCCGCGCGAGTTCCATGTCTCGCGCCGGGCGCGTGAGATCTATGGTCTAGAGGGGACCCTGTTTTCGGTCTCGGGGAACGTGGTCTTTGCAGATTTCCACGCCGCTCGCCTGTTTGCCCACAGCATGAACGAGCGCCGCGATCTCCTCCATTATCCAGAAAGGGCTGTGAGTGCAAGCCAGATCCACGCCCTCGGGCTCATCGATGAGGTGCTCCATCTGGTGATCGCGCGGCACCGTCGGGAGCGGGCGCCGGAGCTGTGGTCCGACGCCCTGTCGAGTCTCGAAGCGGAAATCGGTGGGGAAGCGGTGGACCGGGTGCTCGAAGCATTCGTCGAGGAGTTTCCACCGGTCGCCGTTTTCGGAGGCGAGCTCACAACCGAAGCCTATCTCGAAGGCGCCACCGATGGCGTAGACCACCGTGAGATCGCTCTGGAGGAGTTGGTCCTGCTCTGGCTCGGCAACCGCAACCCGGCCTTCGCCGAGTTTCGCGAGCTCTTCGACGACGAAGTATTGCGGCGCGATACCCGGTACCTGCCCGCGATGGAAGAAATCGAAGCGATTCTCGGTTCTGCGCCGGCGTCCGGTCGCGGGGGACAGAGCCTGCTCGACCTTCTCTATGCACCGATGCGGGCCGCTCCCCACTCGCTCGAGGGTCAGCTCGAGTTTATCCGCACGACCTGGACCGACCTCCTCGGGCCCGATCTCTACCGCGTTCTCGGCGGGCTTGACTTCCTGGCCGAAGAGCAACGCGCGTTTTTTCCTGCCGGGCCCGGACCGATCGAGCCTCCCGACTATCGTGTCCTCTCAGAGACCGGCGAAAACTACTCCGCGGATCGCGAGTGGATGTCGCGTCTGGTGCTGGTTGCCAAAAACGCCCACGTCTGGCTGGCCCAGCTGAGCGCGAAGTACGGGTGTGAGATCACCACCCTCGACGGCATTCCCGACGAGGAGTTGGAGATTTTGGCGAGCTGGGGGATGACCGGACTGTGGCTCATCGGGGTCTGGGAGCGCAGCCGGGCATCTGAACGGATCAAAAAGATGATGGGCGACGAGGATGCTGTGGCCTCGGCTTACTCGCTCGAGGACTATCGGATCGCAGACGCCCTCGGTGGCGAGGCCGCCTATGAGGATCTCAGGGAACGGGCCTGGGCCTTTGGCATCCGCCTGTCGACCGATATGGTGCCGAACCACATGGGCATCGACTCGCGCTGGATGATCGAGCATCCAGACTGGTTCGTATCGTTGGATCACTCGCCGTACCCCTCCTACACGTTTGACGGACCCGATGTTTCGGATGACGAGCGGGTCGGCATCTTCATCGAGGATCACTACTGGCAGAAGAGCGACGCTGCAGTCGTCTTCAAGCGCCTCGACCGGGCCACTGGTGACGAGCGCTTTGTCTACCACGGCAACGACGGCACCTCGATGCCGTGGAACGACACCGCCCAGCTCGACTATTTGAATCCCGAGGTTCGTGAAGCGGTCATTCAGACGATTCTCGCGGTCGCCCGCCGATCGCCGGTGATTCGCTTTGACGCCGCGATGACCCTCGCCCGGCAGCACTACCACCGGCTGTGGTTTCCGGAGCCGGGCGCCGCCGGCGCTGTGCCGTCGCGGGCCGAGTTCGGGATGTCGCGGGCCGAGTTCGACGCGGCGATGCCACGCGAGTTTTGGCGCGAGGTGGTGGACCGGGTGGCTGCGGAGGCGCCAGACACCTTGCTGTTGGCGGAGGCGTTCTGGCTCCTCGAGGGGTACTTCGTCCGTACCCTCGGCATGCACCGGGTCTACAACTCGGCCTTTATGAACATGCTGCGCGACGAGCGCAACGCCGACTACCGGCAACTGATTCGCTCGACCCTCGAGTTCGATCCGCAGATCCTCAAACGCTTTGTCAACTTCATGTCCAACCCGGACGAGCGCACGGCCGTCGACCAGTTCGGTACCGACGACAAATACTTCGGCGTCGCGACCCTGATGGCCACCATGCCCGGGCTGCCGATGTTCGGTCACGGCCAGGTCGAGGGGCTGGCGGAAAAATACGGGATGGAGTTTCGGCGACCGCGCTGGGAGGAAAAGCCGAACGAGGGACTGGTGTGGCGCCACGAGCTTCAGCTCTTCCCGCTCTTGCGACGGCGTTCGATCTTTGCCGAGGTGGACAAGTTCCTGCTCTACGACTTCGTCACGGGAGACGGTTCGGTCGACGAAAACGTCTTCGCCTACTCCAACGAGTTCGACGGCGAACGCAGCCTGGTTGTCTACCACAACCGATTTGGAGACACTCACGGCTGTATCCAACTCTCGACCGCTGTGGCCAAACGCGACAGCCACGGTAATCGGCGGTTCGCTCGGATTTCGCTCGGCGACGGACTCCATCTCCCCGATGAGGACTCGTCGTTCCTCATCTTTAGCGACGAGGTCTCCGGGTTCGAGTACCTGCGATCCTGCCGCGAGCTGAGAACGGATGGGCTCCACCTCGATCTCGATGCCTACCGGCTCCACTGCTTTCTCGATTTCCGCATCGTCACGGACGGTGAAGATCGTCCGTACGAGCGCCTCGCCGGCCGCCTCGGCGGGCGAGGGGTACCAAGCATCGAGGATGCGCTCGGACAGCTTGTGCTGTCGCCGGTTCTTGAACCGCTTAGGCGCATTCTCGCCGAGCCGATCGTGCATGGCCTGGCGTTTTCCGACAGTGCCAATGAGGCGAGCGCCGAGCTGCGGAAGGTGGCGAGCACCGAGGTCGCGGTCTACCTCGAGGCGGTGGCCCGCCACGCCGGGTACGGGGCGCCGCATGAGGAGATCGAGCGCTCGATTCTAATCGACCTCGAGGCCGCGCTCGCCCTACCCCAGCTCGTGGCGACCTCAGAAGCTGGTGAGACAGGGGTCGACGGGGCGGCAGCCCGCCTCCTGGGCGAGGCGCTCGAGAGTCCGCAGGGATGGCTCATCCTGTTGTCATGGATTCTCGTACGGCGTCTGGGTGAGCTCTCGGAGCGTGACGATGTGCGCGAGCTGTCCCGGAGCCGGCTCGAGGAGTGGCACGTGGGATCGGCCGTCGCCGATCTGGCGCGATCTCTCGGTGCGACGACGGATGACGCACGACGCGCAGTGGCGGCGATGGATCTGATGATCGCCGGCGGCGGCAGGGAGTCCGGGGTGGGGCAGGACGCGGCGGCTCTGGTCGACGTCTTCGCGAGCCCTGCAGGGCAGCGGTTCCTCGGCGTCCATCGCTACGGTGATGCGCTGTGGTTCAACCGTGAGGCATTCATGGAGCTCGTGCGCTGGATGATGACGACGGCCGCGGTGGCGGCGATCGCCGACGGCAAAGAGGAGGTCCGCCCACGAATCGACGAGATCCAACAAGCTGTCGATCGGGTGGTTTCCGCAGGCGAGGATTCAAGCTATCGGTTGAACGAGTTTCTTGATTCTCTCAGATCGGCGGCAGACGAACGAACAAAAACCCAGTGAGAAGACCGGGCTAAAGGATTGATGGATCTCCGCCCCCTGCTCCGACCCGTTCCGCTGATTCTGGT
The DNA here is from genome assembly GCA_964408845.1 of uncultured Thermoanaerobaculia bacterium. Classification (GTDB taxonomy): domain Bacteria; phylum Acidobacteriota; class Thermoanaerobaculia; order Thermoanaerobaculales; family Sulfomarinibacteraceae; genus Sulfomarinibacter. Next base: position 1,162 of record CAYPBC010000066.1, on the reverse strand, counting down.
CTTTCTCTTTGTTGCGGTAGCGATCGTCGATCTCGTGCACTCGCTGAGGGAGACTCCTGAGCCACCGCCGGTCCTCCTGCGCCGGGGGATGGTCCAGTTCGAAGAGCTGAATCCGGTCATCGACTTTCGCCCGCGACCTCCCGAATCCGATGTGGTGTATCGACCCGACCCGCGGTTGACCGGTCACAGGTGGTCGGCGCCCGAGCGGCGGGGAGTGTGGATGACGGCCGATGGCTCCGCCCTCGAGCTCGCCGTCGCCGCAGGCGGTCACAGGGTGATGATCCTCGACTGCCGGCCCGCCGGCGGCAGACCGTCGATTCGTAGCCTGGTCGTCACGATCAACGACCGCGGGTGCGGTGCGGTTGACCTCACGAAGGGCTGGGGGCGTTACCGCGTCGTTCTGCCTGCCAACGCAGTGCGGGCGGGGAACAACCGGATCGTTTTCGGGCTTCCGGACGTGAGCGGGGCGCCGGCACTCCGGCCGCACCTCCTCGTGCGACGCCTGGGCTTCTTCTTCGATGAGGGTGTCCGCGACCGTGCCGTCTTCCGGGAACGCCCGGTGTCGGTCGACATAACGGAAGGGGCGGTCAGCTTTTTCGCATCGGGGACCCTGGAGGTGCCGTTTTCAGTTGACGATCGGATCGACGCTCTGAAACTGAAATACCGATTCCGAAACGCCGGCGGCCGTGCGGAAGTGATTGTCGGCCGCCCGCAGGGGGAGGGTGTGGGGCGTGACGCCGACTTCCAACGCTCGATGTCCGCGGAGAGGAGACGGGGCGGACGCATTCGGATTCCGCTCCACGGACGGCGAGGCGATTTCGTGCTCAAAATCCGTGTGGATCTGAACCCTCAGCCGGCGCGGCTCGATCTCACCTCGCTGCGGTTGGTCAAGGAGAACCGGTCGACCGATCGTCCCCGCCGGCGCCGAGCTCGTCCGGCGGAGTGATGTCGCGCGGCGGCGGATGGTCCTCCTCACGCCGGGTGGTGAAGGTCGCGGCGATAAAGGTGAGGACAGCCAGCAGCATCTCGTCGACAAGCGGGATCGGGTCAGGGGTGATGAGATCGACCAGAAACAGGCCTCCGAGGATCAGGAAGAGGTAGGGATACCGTAATCTCGCCAGGTACCGTTGAATGATGGAGACCAGCGGGGAACCGGTCGATG
>CAYPBC010000065.1:0-8185 GCA_964408845.1 uncultured Thermoanaerobaculia bacterium | reverse complement strand
CGGCTTGGCGGTGTGACCGGTCGCCGACCATTTACAGGCGAACGATCCGATCGGCATCGAGGAACCAGAGTTCGGTGTGCGGCTCGTGGTCTAGATTCAGGGCCGCTTGGAGGGCTCGTGCGTAGATCCTGACCTGCGGCTCGTAGACGTGGGTCCGCTCGGCGAGCGTATCGGCGTCCTCTATCCGGTCGGTCTTGTAATCGGCCACCACCAATCGCCCGTCCTCGGGGTCGCGGTAGACGAGATCGACAATTCCCGACACCACCGCGCCCGGCGCCCCTTCCTCCTCCGACCACAGCAGTACCGGCAGCTCTCGCGACAGCACATTCCGCGCAACCGAGGCGAGCCGCCGGAGACACTCGCCCTCGGCGATCCGCGTCAGCAGCTCATCCGCACGACGGCCCGCCTCGTCTCCATCGCGACCCGAATGGAGCTCGTTCACGATCCCGGCCCGATACTCCGCGATCTGTGGTGCCAACTCCCGATCCAGATCGAGGACCTCCAGCATCTCGTGCACCGCGGTGCCCAACGCCATCGCCGGACCCCGGTCGGATCCGCCCTCCCCCACCGAATCGGCGCCCTCGGCCTCGGCGCGGCGCAGACGGTCGTGCGCCTCGGCGGAGGCGGATCGGAACACCGGCTGCTCCATCCGGTCGGCAGCCGCGCGCCGGGCAGCCGCCAACTCGACCGCCCGTTCGAGGCGCCCTTCCGGAACGGACCACCCCGGTTCCCCACCAGATTCGGTCTCCGCCACTTCGAACCGCACTGCGAAAATGGGCAGCACCCGCAACACGTGCGGAAATTCGTCTTCCTGGCGCTCGGCTTCAGCATCGATCTGCTCCGCCATCGACTCCGGGTCCAGGCGGCGGCCGATCAGGCGGGCAAAATCCGCCGCCGACTCCGGCGCGACCTCGAACCCGGCCTTTCCCCATCCGCCGGAGATCACAAGCCGCTTCTTGGCCCGTGTGGTGGCCACGTAGAGCAGCCGCACCATCTCGGCCTGCGTCTTCTGGGTCTGCACCCACTCAGCCGTCGCAAAGCCCGGGGTTACCCACCCGAAGAGCCGGTACTCCGGCCAATCGTCGATCCGTCGCAGGGCGGTAGTGTTTCTGGCGCCGCCGCCCCTGCCGCCTTTGTGGATCTGGGCCACGTACACGTGCTCGAAGTCGAGTCCCTTGGCCTTGTGGATCGTCATGACGTGGACCGCGTCGGTCTCGAGATCCGGCGGCGCCGGCACCCTACTCTCCTGGCCCTGCTCCACAGCGGCGCGCAGGAAACGCGCGAGCTCGGCGTCGCCACCCTCCCCGGATACAAGCATGGTTTCGAGGTCGGCCAGGAATCGCTCGATTCGCGCCCGACGAAAACCGCCGAGATAGCGGACGGCCGCGGTGACCTCGGCCAGCCACAGGGTTCGGATCCTCTCGACAAACACGTCGGGGGGGTCCTCGTGCAGCGAGCGCCGCAGCTTCGCGATGATATCCACCGCCGCCTCCACGGCGGCCGGCCAGTTCGGGAGTGCTTCGCCGCCGGGCAGCCCCGAGGGCGCCGCGACCCGCGCCGTCTCGATGCACTGACTGAGCGCATCAGCGACCGGTGAATCCGGACCCGACAACCGCGCCATCCGGCCGGGAAAACCGGTGTCCCACAGCGGCGCGAGCGCCGCATCGGGGACGCCGACCACATCGCTGCGGAGCACCGTCAGGAGGGCGAGTGCATCGGTCGGTTCGACGACGCAGCGAATGAGCGCCGCCATTTCCACCACCTCGCGCTGGCGGTAGTAGTCCCGCTCGCGCGCCACTTCGTAGGGAATGCCGGCTTTGCGGAACGCCTGTAACAACTCTTCCTGTGCGGTGGTGACCCGCAGCAGGACCGCCACTTCGCCCCACTTTTCGATGACGCCCTGCTCGTGCAATCGGCGGATGTCGGCGGCAATCGCGCCGGCCTCGAGCGCCGAGGTCTCGCGGCTCGAGCTCCCCTTCTCCGGGCCCACTCCTTCTTCGCCTCGCGGCCACGTCACCCAGTGTTCGACCGTCATCCACTCCGGATGATCGATGCCCGGCACATCACGTCGTTCGTCGGTGGCCTCGAGCCGCTGGAATGGCGGCTGGATGCCCTCTTCCGGTCGCATCACCGGAGCCACCAGGCGCTCGACCTCGTCGAGGATGGGAGTCACCGAGCGGAAGTTGCGAACCAGATCCACCGTGATACCGCCGCTCTCCACCACGCGATGGACGAACTCGTCGTAGGCCGCGAGATCAGCGCTGCGCCACGCGTAGATCGACTGTTTGGGGTCACCGACGATAAAGAGCGAAGGCCTGGCGGCCGATTTGCCGCTCAGTGCCAGCCACTCGACGAGCCGGCACTGGACATCATCGGTGTCCTGAAACTCGTCCACCAGCAGATGGTCGATGCCCGCCACGACCTCGCGCCGGACCCCGCTCGAGTTCGCGAGGAGCCGCTCGGCGCGGCGAAGAAGGTCCGAAAAGGTCACCAGCCCCGCCGCGCTCCGCCGACGCTGAAGCACTTCCAGGAGCGGCGCCACAACGGCGCGCGCCGCGGACAGCTGGTCGCGGTGCAGATCGGTCAGCGGATCGAGGGCCGCCGCCATCTCACCCGATGCCGTCGCGACCTCGTATCCCGTGTCCCCCAGGCAATCCCCCTCACTGCCGGTGAAGTCCAGACGAGACCACTTCTTGAGCCGGAGGACGGTCTTTTTGCTGACCAAGCCCGCGACAGCCGCCAGATCGTCCATCGTGGGCGCCGGACCGAGTTCGACCACGCGCTGTCTCAGCTCGCGGATGTCATCCCGAGTCGATTCGCTGACCGGTCCCGAGACGGTATCGAGCCGGTCGCCGACGAGATCGGCAAAGAGATTCAGCGCTGAGCGCAACCGCTTGGCAACGACCTCGGCCGCCCGGTCGTTGAAGGGATCTTCGCCAAAGAGCTTCGGCTCGGCCCCGGCCTCCACGAGCTGGCACAGTGCCTCGACGATCTTTGCCGGACCCACGCCCTCCACCGCCAGCCGTTCCCAGTGGCTGCGATTCGGATCTGCGCCGAGACCTCGCAGGGCCTCCTCAACCACCTCCTCGGCGAGGGCTTGGATGCGGGCGCCGTCGGCATCCACCTCGAACCGGGGGTGGAGTCCAGCCTCCAATGGGTAGGTGGCGAGCAGTCGTTGGCAGAAGGCGTGGATGGTGGACACCACCAGCCGGTGGCCCTCCTCGGAGAGGGCCCGCGCCCGCCTGGTGATCTCATCGGTATCCGCCGGCAACATGCCGGGCTCCGGATCCCACCCCACCGGTTCTTCGCCGGCGGCGAGATCGCGAAAGGCGAGCCCGATTCTGCGGGCCATGTCGGCCGCCGCCGCCTCGGTGAAGGTGATGGCCACCACCCGTTCGATGACCTTCCGGGCCACGGTCTGAGGGTCGCGACCCTCCTCGCTGTGCCGCTCCCACCCGGGACCGACACACCAGGCGGCGACCCGCGCCACGAGAAGCGCCGTCTTGCCGGTGCCGGCGCCCGCCACCACCACAACCGGGCGCTCGAACTCGCTCTGAGCCCGCCGCCGGGATGCCTCGTCGGCGAGAATCGGGTCGGAGAGCCGGCCCCTCATCCGTCGCTCTCCGGGCGGTCGAATCCCAGCCACCAGAGGTCACGTGCGGCATCCACGGCCGATTCGCCTGAACCCTCATCCCCGTTCATCCAGCGCACGAGATCGCGGCGAAACGCCGAGTCCTCCCGGAGGCAGGCCTCGGCCACTGCGCAGTAGGAGCAATGCTCGGCTGTCTTCCCATCCGCCTCCTCGACACGTGGGAAGGCGATCCCTTCAGCTCGTGCGGCCGCGATCGTCCGGATCGCCGTCGAAAACGGTTCGACGAGGGCGTCATCGTCACCGTCGACCGCCACCTCGCGCATCTCGTCGGTCCAGTCCTGGTTGGGTTTGAGATAGAGGTACTCTCCCCTCGCGTTCTCAATGGCCGAGGCCTGCGAGTAGGCGGCCGCCTGCAGCAACCGCCCACGCGCGATCTTGTTGCGAAGATGGTCGCGTCGGGTGGACTCCGTAACCGCAGTCGACATCGGTTGTGCGGCCTTGTAGTCCACCAGCACGATGATCTCACCGTCGCTGTCCACCCGATCGGCTCGAAAAGACAACGTGTGAGACACTCCGGGCACCGTCGTGCTGCCCTCCACCTCGGTGCCGAGGACGCCCCCTAGAGCGCCTCTCCCCCACTCGAGCCCTCGCTCGACCTCGAGAAACTGCCGCGCGCGCGCCGCCAGCAGCGGCGCCATTCCCAACGGTGCCAGTCCCTCCTGAGCCGCGACCCGTCGCGCCTGGCCGACCACGAGCTCGTCGAGTCGATCGCCGGCGGGCCATCGAATTTCGATCGGCGTGCGCGCAATCACCTCCTCGAGATCACCGCCATGGCCGACGGATTCGGAGACGATCGCCTCCAGCACGCCGTGCACGACCTGGCCCACCAGCTGGCCGTCGATCCCGGGCAGACCGAGGAGCGGGTCGGGCAGCGGCATGACGCCGAGGCGGCGCTCGACAAATGCCCGCCACGGACAGGTCGCGATCCTTTCGGCGTGGGTCACCCACAGGGTCTCGTCATCGAGATCTACGCCGGGACCGGACACACCGAACCAGGGAGACCAATCGGCCGCCCCGGCCGGCCGCTCCACCACCGCCATGAGGTCTGTGCGGGCCGCGGCCACAATCTCGGGCGGCACCGACGCCGATTCCTCACCGGTGTCGGCCCGCCCCTCGGCCACCGCAGCCGCCAGGACCCCGCCGACACGGCGCGCGCCAGCCGACGGTGCCTCCAAGACCGCGAGCTCGTACGCAGTCCTCGGTCTGGTCGCGGTCTCATCGGTTGACCACAGTTGTTGGATCGACGTCGGCGCCTCCACACCGGCGCGAAGCTGCAGCCGGTCCACGAAGGGCGATGGCGTCATGGTCCCGTCAGAGCCGTACACGTGCCACGACAAAGTCACCGAGGGGGCGCTCGACAGGAGCTGTGCAAAGAGGTAGCGCTCCTCATCGGCGCTCCGGCCCTTGACCGGCATCTCGGGCAGCACGTCGGCCGCGAGGCGCGCTCGAATGGCCTCCGGCAGCATGGCATCCTCGTGCCCGATCCGCGGGAAGACGCCGCGGTTCACACCGACCACCAGGAGGTGGCCAAAGGTGCGCGCTCGGGATTCCATGACGGTCAGCATCTGAACACCGGCGCCCTCGCCGCCGAGTGGTACGTCGCCGGCGTGTTCCAGACGATCGCCAACCAGCTTCAGCCACTCTGTTTTTGCGAGATCGAAGGTCGGCGGAAACTCCCTGCACAGGGCGTCGAGACCGTCGCGCACCGCAAGCGACTCGTTTGTTTCCTCGTCCCATCCGAGCGCCGCGAGGACCTCCGCCGTATGCCGCCGATGCACCGTCGCGGTACCAGTCATTGGCCAGGCCTGGAGAACGGACACCAGCCGCCGCCCCTCGTCGACGGCCCGCCGAAGAACATCGTTCGGCAAACGCCGCGACACACCAGACTCGTCCTCGATCTCGTCCTCCACACCGACGGCCATCGGCAACAACACCCCTTCCGGCGGTGCGGCCTCGGCGGAAAGCTCCGCAAGATCCCCCAATCTCTGGACACCGAGGACGCGGAGCCCGAGGAGCAGCTCGGTGGCGTTGGCATGTTCGGCGCGGGTCTCGGTCCAACGATCGACCTCGCTCGCGGGGCCACTGCGCAGGACCTCGGTCAGGCGGCGCAATCTTCGCCCCGTCCCGGCGCCCGGCACCATGGCCCCCTCCCCCGAAAACGGCACACCGAGGCGGCCAAAATGACGCCGCAGCGGCAGCGCCATTGCATCGAGGTCGCGTCCGACCACCCCGATTTCTTCTGGTTCGACACCGCGATCGAGAAGACCACGAATCCGCTCGGCCACCCACCGCGCCTCCGCCTCCGTCTCCGGGGCCTCGGCCAGCTCGACGTCCGGCGGCGGGTCGGATTCCTCGTCGGTCTCCCGGTCGAGATGAGCCATGCGTTCTTCGAGGCGGCTGAGGTAGGCGCCACCAAGGTCGTCCCGGTCGGGCGCCGCCGGGTCCGGCGGTCGATCGAGGAGCACGGTGCCGGCAAGCACGCGGACCAGAGTCAGGAGGAGATCCGCCGCCACCCCGGTAACATCGGCAAAACCGTGCACCATGAGGGCCTTCGTGGGCAGCAGATTCGGACCGTGAACCCCAAGAGCCTCGTCTGCGATCTGCAGCGCGCGCGTCGAGCGCTCCAGACCCAGCTCCTCGGCCTCTGCAAAGGCTGCGGCCGCCAACCGCACCATCGCACGGGATCGCTCGACACGCTCCGGCGCCACCTCGGCCGCCACGTCGTCGAGCCTTTCGAGGACGCCCTCCTCATTCCCCGGCAGAAAACCGGCGTCGAGGAGATCCCGAACAGCACCCACCACCGCGTCGTATCCATCCGCCAACTCATCAAGGCTGTCGCACAGCGTCGGCTCTGCGGCTGCAAGCCGTCGCACCTGGAGAGCAAACGCGGCGTCGGCGCCGGGCAACGATTGGTCGCTCCGCGACACCACCTCGAGCGCGAGCCCGAACAGGGTCTGCACCTGGATCCCCACAACCGCTCCCCGGCGATGAGCCAGGCCCCGTAAGAGGTGGCGGCGGAGGCTCCGGGATGGGACGACGATCCGTACCGGCGCCGACAGATCGTCCCAACCGGACGCCGCCAACCGTTCGAACTCGGCGAAGAGCCGTCGCTCGGTGGCCCGAGCGCCTCGGCAGGTGATGACACGGGATCGGGTCTCGGAGGGTAGATTCATCGCGGCTCGGTCCATGGGACCACGGGTGACGAACCGTGTCAACGAGCGGCACGGCGCAAGAATTAGGAATTAGGAATGCCGGACAATTCTCAATTCTCAATTCTCAATTCGCTCCACCCATCCCTGATGGAATTACAAATTTCGGATTTCGAATTTCGAATTTTCCGCCCAGCAGGCGGGACGCCTGCGCCATGGGGCTTCGCCCTATGGGCTACGCCCTCTCACAAGCAAGTGATAATTGCCTGTCACGGCGTAGCGCACAGCGCGAAGCCGGATGGTGCGGCCGTCCCGGCTGCACATGCAGGCGAGACGCCTGCGCTACAAAGGCAAACGAATCCGGGTTGTCTTGTAGCGCAGCCGTCCCGGCTGCATGCACGCGGGACGCGTGCGCTACACGGTTGGCGGGCACGGGTCGGACGCGGACGCGGGCACGAACACGGGCGCGGGCGCGGGTGCTGCTCGGGTTACTGGATGGTGATCGGCGGCATCCAGACCACTCCCGGGGTGTCGATGGTACCTGTGAGCAGCCATTTTTCGACCAATTCCAACCGTGCGCGCAGAGCAGCGTCCTCCCCCGCCCGTTTCTTGGCAAACTGACGCCACCACGGCAGCACCCGCGGGTACTCCACCAATCGGACCTTGGTATCAGGCTCGATGTCCGCCAGTCTCTTGGCCTCGGCCAGGGCCACGTCAAACCCGCCCAGAACATCCACCAGCCCGTTCTCCAGCGCCTGGACTCCGGTGAAGACGCGGCCACGACCTATAGCGTCAACCGCCTCCAGACTCATCCCCCTCGACTCGGAGACCCGCACGACAAAGTCGTCGTAGATCCTGTCGAGCATGCGGTCCACGACCGCCCTCTGCTCGTCGGTCCAATCCTCCAATTCGCCGTAGATGTCGGCGTTGAGGCCATCATCCACCCGGCCGTACGTCACTCCCAGCTTGTTGGACCAGAAGCCGGATGTGTTGAGATGTCCCGCATAGACCCCGATCGACGCCGTGATCGTACCCGGATCGGCAACGATGCGTTGGGCGCCACAGGCGATCCAGTACCCACCCGATCCGGCAACGTTCGACATCGAAACCACCACCGGTATCTTCTCGGCGGTGCGAATCATCTCCTGGCGGATGATCTCCGACGCTATCGCACTGCCGCCGGGCGAATCGATGCGGAAGACTACAGCCTTTACGCCCGCGGCCTTGCGAACATCCCGGAATGCCTTGGAGATGGTGTCCGAGCCCATCACCGAGCCGCTAAAGAGCGGGTTCATGCTCTCGCCACTCGACCCGCGCATGATCGAACCAACGGCGGTGACGACCGCAATCTTGGGGCCCGAGTGGGGCCGGTGGCCTCGCTTGA
>CAYPBC010000064.1:5951-8299 GCA_964408845.1 uncultured Thermoanaerobaculia bacterium | reverse complement strand
GGTCGGCGGCGTGGACGATGATGTTCCCCCGTGCGAGGTCGATGGTCGTGCCGCGACGCGAGGCGCGGAGCTCGATCTGGGTGCGTTCGTTCATTTCGACGATCGATCCGTCGGCGAGCTCGAGCATCGCTCCGGAATCCTTGGCCGTACGCACAACCTCGCGCGATCCGATCACCTGGCCGGGAACGAGCTCGGGGCTCGAATCGCCCTTGACCTTCTGCAACGATCCGTCCACCACCTGGACCGACGCCCTCAGCTCGTGATTGGCGGCAAGATCGCCGACAATGCGGACGGCCGCGACACCGCCGAGTATGAGCACGACCGCGGCCGCGATTCGAAGGAAGGTGCTCCGGAAAAGGGACGGACTCTGTGGCCCGCGCCTCTGCGTCGTGGGCGTCTCGGTGCTCCGTTCGGCCATCAGGACGCGGCGACAGGGCACACACTCCCGGGTGTGGTCGGCGACAAGGAGGGCGCGAGCTTCCGGCAGAGTGCCGGCCACATACGCCGGGATCTCGGCCTGAAAGTCGGCGCAACCGGTCATCGGTCGGTGCGCTTCGAGCTCGGCGGAAAGCTCGTTCCACACGCGATCGGTGGCCTGACGTTCACTGATTTCGTCAAGCCGTTGGCTGCGAATCTCGGCCGCTGCCACATCGATCAAGCTATCCGGGTCGTTCGTGCGGTCGGTCATTGGAGTCCTCCCAGGTACGGGCCCATCTCTTCCTTGAGACGAGCGCGGGCGCGGTGAAGCGTCACCGCGACGGTGTTGGTCGAGGTGCCGAGCAGCTCGGCGATCTCGGTGTTGTCGAGGTCCTCGAAGTAGCGCAGGGCGAAGATCTCGGCGCCGCGCCGGCTGATCCTGGTGAGGGCGCTGCGCAGGTGATCGTGGAGTTCGTGCCCGAGGTGACGGCGATCGGGCTGCGGGGCGGGATCGCGACTGGCGCCGTCTCCGGCAACCTCCAGCGGCACCCCATCCTTGACCCGTCGCGATTGGACGATGTCGAGAGCGGCGTTGGTTGCGGCGCGACGCAGATAGGCCCGCGATCCGGTCGAGAAATCAGGTTGCTCGGTGCGCCGGGCGAGGCGTGTGAAAATGGTTTGTAAGACGTCCTCGGCGTCCTCGGCGCTTCCGGTAACACGGTACGCGGCCTGCAGGACCACCGTTGAATTCTCGCGGTAGATATTTTCGAGCCAGCTCATGGTCTCGTGTTCTTCAGAATTGGCGAGAGCTGCTTCCACTCGTCCCTCCTTCTCTCTGTCGTCAACCATCAGACGATCCTCCGGGGGTCAGATTAACGGAAAACGTTTGAACGTTAACACGTTGAACGTTCAACGTTCAACGTAACCGCGGCTTGCAGGGTGTTCACGGGCCGTGACATAGTGCCTCGAGAGGAGGCTCATGGCGGATCACATCATCGAACTCGAAGCGGATCATCCCGGATTCAACGATCCGGACTACAGGAGGAGGCGCGACGAGATTGCGCGGCTGGCGCCAGCGCTCGATTCGGGAAGACTCCCGCGGTTGGTCGAGTACACTGAAAGTGAGCGGGGTTGTTGGGCCACGGTCTTCGACAAGCTCACCGCGCTCTTTCCCACCCACGCCTGTCGCGACTTCTTGAACGTGTGCGGTGACATCGGGTATTCCGCGGACGAGGTTCCCCAGCTTGCCGATGTCAGCTCATTCCTGACCGGTCGAACCGGATTCAGCCTGCAAGCTGTGGCGGGTCTTGTCTCCGCGCGCGAGTTCCTCGGTGCCCTGTCGCGGCGGGTCTTCTGTGCGACCCAGTACATCCGACACCATTCGCAGCCGCTCTACACCCCCGAACCCGACGTCGTACACGAGCTGATGGGCCACGCACCGATGCTCGGGATTCCGGAGTTTGCCGATTTATCGCAAAAAATCGGGGAGGGCTCGCTGTCGGCCGACGACGCGCAGGTCGAGCAGTTGGCGACGCTCTATTGGTTCACCATCGAGTACGGTGTGTTGTTCGAGGGCGGCGAGCTCCGCGCCTACGGCGCCGGCCTGCTGTCGAGCTTTGGCGAGCTCGAACACGCCCTGTCGGGGGAGGTGGAGATCCGACCCTTCGATCCCTTCCAGGCCAAGGACACGAGCTATCCGATCACGACCTACCAGCCGCTGCTGTGGAGCGTCGGATCGATCCGCGAAGCCTTTGACAAAATGGAAGAGTTCGTGCGCTTCAGAAGGTAAGAGTTGAGAGTTCAGAGTTGAGAGTTGGACGGCCTTGATAACTCTAAACTCTTAACTCTCAACTCCGATCACACCTCGAAAAACCCGCCGATCTTGGAGGTGTCGAGGAAAACCTCGCCGTCCTTGACGACGACGGGCACTG
>CAYPBC010000064.1:0-5851 GCA_964408845.1 uncultured Thermoanaerobaculia bacterium | reverse complement strand
CCGATCTTGGAGGTGTCGAGGAAAACCTCGCCGTCCTTGACGACGACGGGCACTGTTCGCAGGTGCGAGCCCTGGCACGGTCCGCTGACGCAGAGCCCGTCGTTCGGGCGGTATTTCGCGCCGTGAGAGTTGCACACGAGGTAGCGCCGGGTGGGGTCCCAGAGATCGCGTGGTTCGCGGTCGTCGAGGCGCATCGGTAGGTGACGGCACTCGTTCTTGTAGGCCTGTACCTCGCCGCCGTCCAGCTTGACGAGGATCCCTTCCTCCTCGAACGGACCATCCTTGTATGTGAAGCAAAGCCCGTCTGACGGGATGTCGGCAAGCGTTGCGATGCGTTCCATGGGCGGGCATCATAGACTAAATCAGGGGGAGAATCTCCCAATTCGCGCTGGAGGGCGTTTTCAAGGTGGATCTGGCGGTTGTCATCCCGACCCTCAACGAGGAGCGCACGATCGGGGCCTGCCTCGAGGCGGTGGGGAAGCCCGACGGCGTCGAGGTCGTTGTCTGTGACGGCGGCAGCGGCGATCGAACGCGCGAGGTGGCCGTGGCGGCCGGCGCACGGGTTGTCGAGGGTGCGTGCGGTCGCGGGCCGCAACTCAACCTCGGTGCGCGGTCGGCGGCGGCGCCGCGGCTGCTCTTCCTGCACGCCGACTGTCGCCTGCCGCACGGCTGGCTGCCGTTTGTGCACACGGCGCTCGACGACGACGCCACGGCGTTGGCGTGTTTCAGGTTGCACACCGAGCCGTCGGGCGAGCGCAGAAGGTCACCGCTCTATCGCGGATGGCTGCGGGTCTTCGATCTCCGGTCATTCGGTTTTAGGCTGCCATATGGAGACCAGGGGTTTGCGCTGCGCCGGGAGGTTTTCGAACGGGCGGGCAGGTTTCCGGAAATTCCGCTGATGGAAGATGTCGCGCTCGCGCGGAGCTGCCGGCGTCTCGGCCGGATCCGCCGATCGCCGCTGGAGATGCGGACGACCGCCCGCAGAGCCGAAGGGCATCCGTTGCGCACCGGGTTGGCCCTTATGATCTTCCCAACCCTATTCCGCCTCGGTGTCTCCCCCCACACCCTGGTCCGTTGGTACGGGGAAGTCAGATGACCGGGCCGGGTTCGCGAGCCTGCGTGGTGGTATTCGGGCGGGAACCGGCCGCGGGCCGGGTCAAGACCAGATTGGCGGCCGGGATCGGCGGGGTGGCGGCGGCTCGGGTCTACGCGGTCACCCTGGAGTACACGCTGGCGGTCACCCTCGGCAGCGGTGCGCGGGTGGTGCTGTCCCTCGCCGGGCCGCCGTCGGGCGCCTGGGCTCGGGAGATTGAAACTCCGATCGAGCTTCAGACCAGCGGCGATCTCGGGGACCGTATGGCTGATGCCTTCCGGCGACGCTTTGCCGAAGGCGAGACCCGCGTGATGATCGTCGGCTCCGACTGCCCGTGGATGACCGCGGAGCATCTGCGATCGGTAGCGAGTTCACTTGACGGGATGGATGTGGTGCTGGGACCGGCGGTGGATGGTGGCTACTGGATCGTGGGCCAGCGCCCGCCGGGCGTTGACCTCTTTACCGACATCCCATGGTCGAGCCACAACACGCTCGCTCAAACCCGGCGACGCCTTGCCGAGATCGATGCGTCGTGGACCGAGACCGAAAGGCTCCGGGACATCGACACCAGGGAGGAACTCCTCGTCGCACTGGATGATCCGACCTTGCCGGAGGATCTCCGCCGCCGTCTGCGCGACGCCGCCGATTAGGGTACAGGGTGCAGGGTTCAGGGACGGCCCTGCACCCTGCTGCCCTGCCGGAGGGTCGTCAACAACTCTTCGAGGTCGTCCGGAATCGGCGCCTCGAACGCCACCTCCTCGCTGCTGACCGGGTGGGTGAACTCTAGACGCCGGGCGTGCAGGGCCTGTCGCGGGAATCTCCGGCAGGCGGTCTGGACGCGCGGGTCGGAAAGGTTGCGCCACTGGCGTCCGGCATAGAGCGGGTCACCCACGATGGCGTGGCCGACGTGGGCCATGTGGACCCGTATCTGGTGAGTGCGGCCGGTGACCGGATGGCAACTGATCAGCGAGACGCCGCCGAGCTCCTCATCCACGTGATAGATGGTTCGTGCCGGGCGGCCATCTGCGACCACAGCCATCCGTTGGCGCTCACGGGGATGGCGGTCGATCGGCGCATCCACGACCCCATCCGGTTTTCCCGACTCGCCGAAGCAGACGGCGAGATAGGTCTTGTGGATCTTTCGGTTTCGGAATGCGATGGAGAGACCGAGGTGAGCTCGATCGGTTTTTGCGACCACCAGCAAGCCGGTGGTGTCCTTGTCGAGCCGGTGGACGATTCCGGGACGCTCGACGCCACCGATGCCGGAAAGATCGCGGCAGTGGTGGAGGAGGGCGTTGACGAGGGTTCCCGAGGGATTGCCGGCCGCTGGATGGATCACGAGACCGGCGCTTTTGTTCACAAGCAGGAGATCGTCGTCCTCGAACACGATGTCGAGCGGAATATCCTCCGCCTCGGTATCGAGGGTTTCGAGCGGAGGTTCCTCAACTACGATCCGATCGCCGCGGTGGACGGTGGCGGATGGTTTGGCCGGTTCCTGGTTGAGCCGGACGTGACCGGCGTCGATCAGTCGACGGACCCGGGATCGCGTCCATTCTGGATTGAGCTCGGCGAGACAGCGATCGATGCGGGCGCCTTCCAACTCCGGTGGAACCTGGAGGTCGTGATGGGTCGTCACGTGCCTGGGTGCCGGCTGACCCACACCTGGAGGCCGATACCGGTCAGAATCAATCCGAGCGAGATCAGCTGGCTGGTCGAAAGAGCGCCGTTGAAAACAAAGCCGCGGACCGCGTCGCCACGGGTCATTTCGAGGAGCATCCGCCCAATTCCGTAGAGCACCAGATATGTGGCGAAGACCCTTCCGGGCGCCGGATGTCGCTTGTACAAAGCGGCCAGCAACAGATAGAGTCCGAAGTTGAAGAACGAGGCGTAAATTGGGAACGGATGGAGCGGAACGTGGAGGGGCGTACCCAGGTTCTCGGCCGCGATGGGGTTGGTATAGGTGATCGCCCACGGCAGGTTACAGTGCCCGCCCCAGCAGCAGCCGGCCATCAGACATCCTATGCGGCCGATGGCCTGTCCGAGCGCGAGAGAAGGGGCAACAACGTCGAATGACGGCAGAGGCTGAAGATTGTAGCGCCGGAGAAGGATGATCGCTGCGATCACCGCGGCGATGAACCCGCCGAGGAAGACACCTCCGGCCCGTACAACGCCGAAAAGCGAAGCCGGATCGTGGAGATATCGCGGCAGCTCGACCACGATCAACAACAACTTGGCGCCGAGGAGGGCCCAGATCACCAGCCAGAGCGCGAAGTCGACCAGGTGCGCGCCATCCATACCGGCCCGGTCGGCGCGTAGTCGCAAGGTCCAGAGGGCAACGACAACAGCGGTGGCGAGGAGAAGCCCATAGGACGGGAGCTGAAAGAATCCGAAATCAATCAGAATCGGATGCATCAACTGTCTCCCGCCGGCTGCTCCGCAGCTCGCTGACGATGAGCAGCACCGCGCCAACCGAAATCGATGCGTCGGCGACATTGAAATCGGGCCACGAAAAACTGCGGTCTCCGACCCGAGCCCACACGTGGACAAAATCGACCACCCAACCGTAGAGCACGCGGTCGATGAGGTTGCCGACCGCGCCTCCTAGAATGAGGCCAAACGCAAACCCCGCGAGGCGACTGTTTTGGGCGTGCCGCACGAGCATGGCGGCGATGATCACCACCGAGGTGAAGATCACGAGGTGGAGGATCACCCTGGTGAAGGCGCCGCCTTCCGAGAACAGGCTGAAGGCGATGCCGCGGTTGTGGATGTGGGTGAGGGCGAGGCCAGGCATGACTTCGACCCAGGCGCCCGGATCGAGCCGGGCCAAGACCATCCCCTTGGTCACGCGGTCGGCCACTATGACCAGGGCGGCCGTGATCCAGGGCAGGGCGGTCCGCATCAGCCCTTCTCCCGTCGCAGCTCGGCACGCCCTTCGCCGACGAGACACGTGACAACCTCGTGGCAGCGGGAACAGAGATCGGGCAGCTCCGAATCATCGACGAGCTCGTCGTAGCGCCGCCAACAGCGGCTGCAGGTCGGGGCGTCGTACGGCTCGACCACGAGCCGGAGATCTGGATAATCCGCCACCTCCTTACCATCGGCAACTGATCCGTCGCCGGCCCTGGAGACGATGAGGAGCTGCGCGAGCTCGATACCGGTCCCCTCGAGATCCTCCTTCAGCAGCTCGGTGTTACCGCCGGCGATCACGCGGGCCTCCTCGGACTTGCCGATGGCGCCCTCCTGGCGCAGGTTCTCCAGCGAAGCCAGGACAATGTCGCGAAGCGCGAGCAGGCGCCGGATCCGGGAGTCCTCTTCCGCCGCATCATCGTCCCCGTTGGCGGCGTCCGGGAACGAGGCCAAGTGGACGGAATCCTCGCGATCACCGGGCAGGTGCTGCCATACCTCCTCGGCGGTGAACGAGAGGATCGGTGCGAGGAGGGTGGCGAGGATCTCGGCGATTCGAAAGATCACGGTCTGGGTGGCACGCCGCGCAGGATCTTCGGGGAGATCGCAGTACAGGCGGTCCTTGTTGACGTCGAGGTAGAGGCTCGAAAGATCGACGGTACAGAAGTTGACGATCCGGTGTGAAAGGGAGGCTAGCTCATAGCTCAGATAGGCCTTCTTGGTCTCCTCCAGGAGGCGTTCGGCGGATCGCAGCATGAAGGCGTCGAGGCCGTGGAGATCCTCAGACGGGACCCCGTCGCGCGTCGGATCGAAGTCCTCCAGGTTTCCGAGGAGGAAGCGCAGCGTGTTGCGCACCTTGCGGTAGGCCTCGGCGTTGCGGGCCATGATCTCGTCCGAGATCCGGATGTCCTCACGGAAGTCGACCATGGCCGTCCACAAGCGGAGAATATCAGCCCCGTACTGCTTCAGTATCTCGCCGGGTGTGACGACGTTACCGAGCGACTTGGACATCTTGTGCCCCAGGGCATCGACTACGAAACCGTGCGTCACAACCTCGTGATACGGCGCCGACCCCTTGAGGGCGACTGATGTCACAAGCGATGACTGGAACCACCCGCGGTACTGATCCTGTCCCTCGAGGTAGAGGTCGGGCGGCCAATTGAGCCCATACCGGTCGCTGTCGCATACCGCGAGGTGGCTGACACCCGAGTCAAACCACACATCCAGGATGTCGGTCTCCTTGACGAAGGTCGTGGCGCCGCAGTCCGCGCACGAATATCCAGGCGGCAGCAGCTCTTGGGCGTCCCGAACATACCAGGCGTCGGAACCCTCCTCGAGGAAGATTCGGCGGATGTGATCGAATACCGTTTCGTCGATGGTCGGCGCCCCGCATGATGCACACGTCAGGACGGTGATCGGTACGCCCCACAACCGCTGTCTCGAGATACACCAGTCGGGGCGGTTTTCCACCATTCCGTCGATCCGTGCCTCGCCCCAGGGCGGAACCCAGCCGACGGTGTGGATGGCGTCCTGAGAACGCTGGCGGAGGTCATGCCGGTCCATGCGGATGAACCACTGGTTGGTGGCACGGAATATCACGGGGTTTTTCGACCGCCAGCAGTGGGGATAGGAGTGCTCGACCTCGCTGTATGCAATGAGGGCCTCGAGCTCTCGTAGCCGTTCGACGATCGGCCCGTTCGCCTCGTGCACGTGCAGCCCGGCCCACTCTGCGACGTCGTCGGTGAAACGACCGTCGTCATCCACCGGCGCGTATGGTTCGAGGCCGTACTTGGCGCCGATGACGAAGTCTTCTGCTCCGTGACCGGGTGCGGTGTGGACCAAACCGGTGCCCTG
>CAYPBC010000063.1:0-8381 GCA_964408845.1 uncultured Thermoanaerobaculia bacterium | reverse complement strand
CTTCGGCGCCAAGGACAGCCAGACCGTCCGCGCCTTCCTCGAGGCCGAGTCCTACCCGGGACCGTCGATGATCATCGCCTACTCCCACTGCATCGCCCACGGCTACAACATGTCCGACGCTCTCGGCCACCAGAAGGCGGTGGTCGAATGCGGCGCGTGGCCGATGTACCGCTTCGATCCCCGCCGCACGGCCATGGGCGAGAACCCGCTCAAGCTCGACTCACGGGCACCAAAGATTTCCTTCGAGGAGTGGGCGCTTTCCGAAGCCCGTTTCCGAATGCTCATGAAGACCAACCCCGAACGGTCGAAGCGGCTGTTGGAGAAAGCCCAGCGCGTCGTCCAGGCCAAGTACGACATGTACAAGCAGCTTGCCAACCTGCACTTCGGCTCTGACGCCGACGCCGAAACCAACTGAGGGAGGGAGCCATGAACCTCAAGACCACCTATCTCGGACTCGAGCTCAAAAACCCGATCATCTGCGGTTCGTGCCCACTCGGCACCAACATCGATACCCTCCGCGCCCTCGAGGTGGCGGGCGCGTCGGCGGTGGTACTGCCGTCGCTCTTCGAGGAGGAAATCCTCGGCGCCGTCGCCGCGCAAATGGAGATGGAGTCGGCCGGCGCAGGGTTTGCGGAAGCCTCCTCCTACCTCCCCAACCCAGAGGGTTATCACGTCGGTCCGAACCAGTATTTGGACCACATCGGAGCCGCCAAGGAGGCGGTGTCCATTCCCATCATCGCCTCTCTCAACGGCACCACCCCCGGCGGTTGGACACAATACGCCGAAAAGATGGAGGCGGCGGGCGCCGACGCTGTCGAGCTCAACGCCTACTACCTGGCCACCGACCCGGACGAGGACGCCGGGCACGTCGAGCAGCGGGTCATCGATATCGTGCGCGGCGTCAAGGAGGCCGTTTCCATTCCGATCGCGGTCAAGCTCTCGCCCTTCTACTCCTCGCTGAGTAATCTCGCCCGCAAGCTCGGGGAGGCCGGCGCCGACGGGCTGGTCATCTTCAACCGTTTCTACCAACCCGACCTCGACATCGAGGAGCTCGACGTGGTACCGAACCTCCGCCTGTCAACCGCCGACGAGCTCCGATTGCGACTGCGGTGGCTGGCCATCCTCTCGAGCCAGGTCGAGCTTTCGCTCGCCGCCACCGGCGGCGCCCACAACGCGGTCGACGTCATCAAGGCCGTGATGACCGGCGCCAACGCAGTGCAGATGGTCTCGGCCCTCCTGATCCACGGACCCGAGCACATCAAACGCACCCTCGAGGCCATCGAATTCTGGCTCTCCGAGCACGATTACGAATCGCTCGAACAGATGCAGGGTTCGATGAACATGTCGAAGGTCCCCAATCCCGACAAGCTGACCCGCGCCAACTACATGAAGATGCTCGATAGCTGGCAGCAATGACGTTTGAACGTTACAACGTTTGAACGTTTAACGTTCTAACGTTTCAACGGTTCGAAGTGGCAGGTGAAATGACGCAGCGCCTTGGTCTGGTAGGTGATGCGGTACCCCGATAACTGCTCACGATGATTCCAGACATCCTCGATGACCTCGATGATGTAGTCGAAGTGGCTCTGGGTGTAGACCCGCCGCGGGAAGGCCAACCGCACGAGCTCCAGGGGAGCAGGGTGTTCTCGACCCGATTCATCGAAATGGCCGAACATCACGCTGCCCAGCTCCACCGATCGGATCCCGCCAGCCAGATAGAGAGCATTGACGACGCTGATTCCGGGGAAGGAGAGCGGCGGAACCTCGGGCAGCATCTTCGCGGCATCCAGGAACACCGCGTGGCCGCCGGCCGGCTGCACCATGGGAACGCCGAGAGCCAGCAACCGCTCGGCCATGTACTCAACCGTGGCGTGGCGGTACACCTGATAGTCGTACTCCAACGCCTCCATCAACCCGACGGCGATGGCATCGAGATCGCGTCCCGCCAGGCCGCCGTACGTCGGGAATCCCTCCCGCATGATCAGCAGGTTGCGGAAACGCTCCGCCCACCCATCGTCGCGGCAGACAAGAAAGCCGCCGATGTTTGCGAGCCCATCCTTTTTGCAGCTCATGGTGGCGCCGTCGGCCAGCGCGAACATCTCCTGCGCGATCTCGAGCAGAGAGCGGTCCTGATACCCCTCCTCCCGCTCGCGGATGAAGTAGGAGTTCTCGGCGAAACGACAGGCGTCGATGATGAGGGGGATCCCATGCTCCGCAACCAGAGCCTTGACCGCGCGCAGGTTGGCCATCGACACCGGCTGGCCGCCACCGGTGTTGTTGGTCACGGTCATCATGGCAAATGGAATCTTGTCGGACCCGTGCTCCTCGATGCAGCTCCTGAGCCCTTCAACATCCATGTTGCCCTTGAACGGTGACAGGGTGTCTGTGTGGTAGGCCTCAGGGCAGGGGAGGTTGAGCGCGATACCGCCGCAATACTCGATGTTGGCCCGGGTGGTGTCGAAGTGGCTGTTGTTGGGGATGATGTCGCCGGACTTGATGATGCACTCGGCGAGAATCCCTTCCGCAGCACGGCCCTGGTGGGTGGGTAGGATGTGCTCGAAGCCCGTGATCTCGCGAACGCTCTCCTCGAAGCGCTTCCACGAACGGCTCCCGGCGTAGCTCTCGTCGCCCAGCATCATCGCCGCCCACTGCTGGGTGGACATGGCGCCGGTGCCGCTGTCAGTCAGCAGATCGATGCAGCAGTCCTCAGCATCCAACAGAAAGACGTTGTAATGGGCGGCCTCGAGAGCCCGCACCCGTTCCTCGGGTGTGGTGATCTTGAGGGGCTCGGTGGTCTTGATCCGAAAGGGCTCGATAATGGTCTTCATCTTCAACCTCCGCAGGGGCCCTTTTGTACCAGCTTCGGAGGCCACGCGCCACATCCGGCGCCACAAATATCTCCGGCCACGGACCAAAACAAAATTCTTCGTAGAACGTGCTCAACCTGGAAACCAAGATTGGAGATCATTATGAGACGTAAACTCATCATCATCGGAGTTATTGTCATCTGTGGCGCACTGGCCGCTCCGGCATCCGCCGGCGAGACTGGGTGGCGCCTCCGGGTTTTTGGAGCGTGGATGGACCCGAATCTCGACGAGACCATCCCCGCCGGAAACCATGAAGAGATTAGGGTCACAGCTTCGAGCGATTTCGGTTTCGGCGCCAGCCTCGAGTACCAGTTCACCGAGCGTCTCGGACTCGAGCTCGGGGCATTCAGTGCAAGCCCAGAGGTCGAGCTCAGCGCCGACATTCCCGGGTATGGCCATCTCTCTCTCACAGACTCGATGTCGACACGCGTGATCACCCTCGACTTCGATGTCCATCTCACTCCGAACAGCCCGTCCATCGACTTCTATCTCGGCGCAGGCGTGGCGAATATGGGCTTCGGCAGCCTCCACTACATCGACCCTGATGGCGACCCGTTGGATCTCGGCACCGGCAACGAGCTCACCTGGACCCTCAAGGCAAGCCTCGACATCGCCTTCGGCGACAGCAAGTGGGGCGGCACCGGCGGCATCCGATTTATCGACGCGGATCTCGAGGTGTGGAACGAAGACGATATC
Organism: uncultured Thermoanaerobaculia bacterium; assembly: GCA_964408845.1. Classification (GTDB taxonomy): domain Bacteria; phylum Acidobacteriota; class Thermoanaerobaculia; order Thermoanaerobaculales; family Sulfomarinibacteraceae; genus Sulfomarinibacter. The sequence continues at coordinate 4,818 of CAYPBC010000063.1, read as the reverse complement.
CCCGGTTTGACGGCGACCTTCGGATTCGACACCATCACAGCCACCATCGGCGTAGCGTACAACTTCTGATAGAAGCGGGCTCGGACTCGGGTCCGGCTCAGCCCGACACGAAGGGGTTGGTGGCCTTCTCGCGACCGATGGTGGTCGCCGGGCCGTGGCCGCAGATGACTCGGGTGTCTTCGGGCAGGGTGTAGAGCTGGGAACGGATTGAACGTTCGAGGATGGGAAACGAACCGCCCATGAGATCGGTGCGGCCGATGGAACCCGCAAAGAGCACATCGCCGGCCACGACCAGCTCCTCGTCCGCACCCGAAACCACGAAGCACACGCCGCCTGGCGAGTGACCCGGAGTATGGCGGACCTCGAGCTCGAGACCGCCGACAGTCAATGTTTTCCCGTGATCAAGCCACAGATCGGGTTCGGGAGGCGCTTCCACTTCCATCCCGAACATCTGCGCCTGCATCGGCAGGTTGCGATAGAGCTCGATTTCGTCGGGGTGGAGTCCGATCGGCAGCCCAGGATCGAGCTCGCGTGCAAGCTCCGCGGTGCCGCCGGCGTGGTCAAGGTGGCCGTGGGTGTGGAGGATCATGGTCGGCCGCAGCCCGCTCGCGCGGACCCGCTCCGCGATCCGCTCACCCTCCTCGCCGGGGTCGATGATCACCAGCTCGCCGGCATTTGAATCACCCAGCAGCACACAATTCGCCTGTATCGGACCGACCGCAAAAACGTCGAGAAAGAGGGAAGCCATGTGCACCTTTCAGTTTTGAGTTCTTAGTTATGAGTTTTGAATTGTTCGCCACGTGTCCCGAATGACGCATCGGGCGGATGGGTGGAACTCAAAACTCATAACTCAAAACTCAAAACTCTCTCAGAAAACTGTTTCAACGAGCAGCCCCATCAACTTGGCAAGCTTTGGGGCTGCCTTTTCACCCTCCTCAAGGACCTCCGTATGGGTGAGTGGGCGATCGACCAGGCCCGCCGCGGGGTTGGCGGCGAAGGACAGGACCAACACCTTCATCCCCATGTGGCGGGCGGCGATGACCTCCGGTACCGTCGACATGCCCACCACCGAACCGCCGAAATCGCGCAGCATCCGCACCTCGGCCGGAGTCTCGAACGACGGGCCGAGCACCGCAACGTAAACACCCTCATGGACTCTGAACCCGGCCTCTTCGGCCGCGCTCCGCGCGGTGCTGCGCAACGCGGGATCGTAAACCTCACTCATGTCCGGAAATTGGGGGCCGAACTCGCGCCCCCACTCACCGACCAGGGGGTTGGTCCCTTGCAGGTTGAGGTGGTCGGTGATGATGACCAACGAACCGGCCTCGATCCCAGGCTCGAGAGCGCCGGTCGCATTGGTGGCGATCATCACCTCCGCCCCGAGAAGAGCGGCCAGCCGCACCGGCGCCACCACCTCCTCGGGACGATATCCCTGGTACAGGTGGAAGCGGCCGTTGACGACCACCAGGGTCTCGTCCCCGCTCCGCCAGAGGGTCACGGTCTGCCGGTGCCCCATCAAGGCATGGAGGGGGAAGGGCAGAACATCACTGAGATCGATCTCCTCCGCCGCCTCCCAACCCGCCACCTCGAGGCTCAGACCCGAACCCGCAACCAACAGACCACGCACGCGACCGGGCCGATACCGTTCGCGAAACTCTTCTGCAACACGCCGTATGCCGTCCGGGGTCAATCGCGAGCTCATGGCCGGAAGGCTAGCACATGCAGAATTAGGAATGAGGAATTAGGAATTTCCACTCCCCATGTCCTCAGCGGGCGGGTGGGCGGCATTCCTAATTCCTAATTCCTAACTCCTAATTCGGACCTTCGTGACGGTGGCCGCTACCAACGTTCACACAGTTCTGGTACCTTTGCGCCCGCGATGCCGCGGATTCGTCTCCAGTCGTTGACGCTCACCGGATTCAAGTCGTTTCCGGACGAGGTGGAACTCATCTTTCCGGGAAAGATGTCGGCGATCATCGGTCCCAACGGATGCGGCAAGTCCAACGTGGTGGATGCCATCCTGTGGGTGCTCGGCGAACAGAGCCCCTCTCTCATGCGCCTCAAACAGATGGGAGACGTGGTCTTCTCGGGAGCGAGCTCCCGACCACCGGCCGGCGCCGCCGAGGTGACTCTGATTCTCCACTCGGACGACGGTCACTGGAAGGAGACCGACGGCCGCCTCGAGGTGAAGCGGCGGGTCTTTCGCAGCGGTCCTTCGGAGTACCGGATCAACGGCCGCGCTGTGCGCCTCAAGGACGTCTTCGACGAGCTCGCGGGCGTCGGTCTCGGCACCCGCGCTTACTCGATCATCGAACAGGGCCGGGTAGGCCAGGTCTTGTCCGCGCGCCCCATCGACCGCCGGGCATTGCTCGAGGAAGCGGCCGGTATTACCCGCTACAAGGCACGCAAGCACGAGGCGGAGCTCAAGCTCGAGCACACTCGCCAAAATCTGCTTCGCCTCGACGATGTGATCGGCGAGATCAACAGGACCCTGCGACAGATCAAACGCCAGGCGAAACAGGCGGAGCGCCACCAGAAGCTGGAAACCGAACTCAAAGAACACCTGCGCCGTCTTTTCACGATCGAGGCCCATCATTTCGATCAGCAGCGCAGAGACATCACCCGTCGCCGCGCCCAGACTCAGAACGAAGTCGCAGCGGCAGCGGCGGCCCTCGGCGGATCGGACGCCGACCTCGGGCGGGCGCGCGAGGAGCTCGAAGCGGCGCGAGGAGAGACCGAGGCGGCACGCGAGGAAGTCGCGACCCTGCTCGGATCCAGCGAACGGTTGGAGGCTTTCCTCGAACGCTCCGCCGACATGCTCGACAATCTCCGCGCTTCCCTCGACCACGCGAAGGCCGAGTCCACCACCATCACCTCTGCACGCGGCGCCATCGAGGAACGGATAGCTGACGCGAACATCCGCCACGGAAAGCTCGAAACCGAGCTTGAATCGGTCCGCATGGATCTGGAGCAGGCGAAGGAGGCCCACGGCGCATCCGAGGTACGTCTCCAGGCTGCCGAGGATGGAGCATCACGACAGCGGCAGGATCTCCTGCGGACCATCTCCACCCTCACCGGTAGCCGCAATCGACTCGGTGATCTCGAACGCGAGAGGGATCGCCTCACCTATGCGCTGAGCCAGCTCGATCAGGAAAGGACGCGCCTCGAAACCCGACGTCAGGAGCTTGGGGAGAGCGTTCGCGAGGCCTCTGACCGTAGTAAAACCGCGGCACAAGTCGCCGAAAAGGTGGCCGCACAGCGCCGGGAGCTGGCCGACGACAGGGCCCGGCTCCGCGAACAGGCAAGCACGGCGAAGCGCGAGGCGGAGTCGCTGGGTCACACGCTGTGGGAGCTTCGCCACCGGTTGCAGGGAGTCGAACGCGGGCTGGCCCGCCAGGCGGCCGCGGCCGAGTACCTGAGCGGCGTGATTCCCGCCGATCTCATGGCCGGCCAGCTCGGCGACTATCTCGATCCGCCCGCAGACCTCGCGCCGGTCCTCGACCGTACATGGCGCGAGTGGCTCGAGCTGCCGGTCGTCCACACGACTAACCTCTCGCCCGATCAGCTCGAAGGGTTGAGCGAGCTCGAGGGCCGCATACGCCTCGTGGCAACCGGCGACGCCCCACCTCCTCCCAAAACCGTGGCGCCCGATGGTGCGGAGAATCTCCTGCAACTGGCGGGCGCTGCGCCCGAAAACCTCGGTTGGTTGGCGCGGTCCCTACCTCCCACCTATCGATGCAGTGACCTCGCGAGGGCGCAGCAGATCGCCAACGACTATCCCGAGGCGATCGTCCTCTGCCCCGACGGCGTGCTGAGACAGGGACGTATCCTCGAACCCGCCACTGCGGGCGGCCGCCACCCAGGCGCCCTCCAACTTCGTACCACCCAGGGCCAGCTCCAAGCTCAGATCGAGGAGACCGCGGCCCGCACCGAGGCCTCATCCGACCGTCATCGCGAGGTCAGTGAGCGGCTGGAAGGTCAGTCCGAGATACTCGCAGTCCTCGACGCCGATCTGGTCGCCGCCGAGCAGGAGCGCGCGCGAACAGCGGCGATCGAAGAGTCCGTGACCCAGGACCTGGGACGGATCGAACGGGAGCTGGAGACGCTGACCGCCGATAAGGAGCGCAGCCGCACCCAGGCGGCAGAAATCGGGGAGCGCGTCACCCGCCTCGAGGGAGAGGTCGGCGAGCTGGAAGAACGCAGCCACGAGCTCGAGCAAGCGGTCGAAGATGCCGCCATCCAGTGTGCCGGCAATCGCGAAGAGACTTTGGAGGCCCTGCGCGAGCTCGACCGCTGGCGCGCTGAGGAGAGGCTCGCGGTTGAACGCGCCGAGGCTGCTCACTCCGACAGTGTGCGGCTCGAGGGGGAGGGCGGCGCCCTCTCGGAGCGCGTCAGCGCCCTCGTCGCCGAAGCCGAGCGTCTCGCGGGCGAACGGCAGAGCACCGAGGAGGAGATCGTACGCTCGCGCACCCGCCTCGCCGAAGAACAGGGCTTGCTCGCCGCCGCTCGAGAGCACGAGCGGCGTTTTGCCGAAAAAGTCGATGCGACGAGCGCTCGAGTGAGCGTGCTCGAAAAAGAGGTTCGTCTCCGCCGCGAGACCCATGAGAGGGAGCGGGAGGTCCTCCATGCCGTCGAGGTCGAGCAGACCCGTGCCGAGGGTGACTGGGAGCGGCTTCGCGAGCACGCCGCCGACGAGCTGAACCTCGCCCTCGAAGTGCTCCTGGAGTCCGAGCCTGATCCCGACGATGACCCCGAAAGCCTTCGCACCGACATCGATGCTCTGCGCGCAAAGCTCGAACGTCTCGGGCCGGTCAACCT
>CAYPBC010000062.1:0-8449 GCA_964408845.1 uncultured Thermoanaerobaculia bacterium | reverse complement strand
AAAATACCGGTGTCGTGGTTCCGTGGGAAGACTTCAAGCTCATTTTGGAGGAGATTCGGCGACCTCAGCCGACACCGGTTGCGCCGCCACCTCCGGTGGATTTCGCCCTCTCGGAGTGCGCGGCTTCAGCGACGGTCTCTGCCGACCAGAAACAGGTGCGGGTGAACCTCTCCTTTGCGGTGCAGGTGCTCAACGATCAACATTGGGTGGAGGTGCCGGTCATCGGAGAAGGCGTGGCTCTGGCTTCGGTGCGCCTCGATGGGGCGCCGGCCCGCATGTACCGCAAGAACGGTTTCCACACCATCGCGCTGGATGCAACGGGCCAGCACCGCATGACCCTCGAGTATCTACTGCCGGTGTACGACAGCCGCGGCACCCGGACAGCGCGCTTGAAGTTCCCGCGGGCGCCGGTGGTGACAATCGACCTACGGGTCCCACGGGGAGACGTGGACCTGCAGGTGGACGGCGCGGTGGTCCAGAATCTGAACCGGTCGGCCACCGAGACACGGGTGCGTGCCGCCCTCTCGCAGGTGGGCGACACAGCGGTGAGTTGGTTCAAGCGGGTCGATACCGAGGAAAGGGAGTCAAAGGTCTTCGGCGAGCTGGCGACCCTGGTCTCGATCGGCGAGGGCGTCCTGCGTGGAGTCACCAACGCCACCTTTACGATTCACGGCCGTGGCGTCGATCGCTTCCGGCTCGAGATTCCGGCCGACATCACCGTCCTCGGAGTCAACGTCCACGGTCTCGATGGCTGGGAGGTGGTGGAGATCGATGGTGAGACCGACCGCCGGTTGCTGGTGATCGACCTCAGCTATCTCGCCCAGGGCAGCCTAGGTTTCTCCTTCGACTTCGAGCAGCCGCTCGAAGGAGCCAGCGCCGAGCTCGAGCTGCCAGATATCGCCCTCCGCGACGTCCTGCGTGAGCGGGGCTTTATCGCAGTGGCGGCCGCAACCAACGTCGAGATCACCCCTCGCGAGGGCCTCGAAAACGCAGCGCCCATCGACCCCTCCGAGCTGCCGCCGGCGCTGGTTGCCGGCAATACCGAAGCGATCCTCTACGGCTTCAAGTTTCTGCGTCATCCGGTGGTCGTACCGCTGAAGGTCGTCAAGCACCGCGATGTGGCCGTGAAACGCACCATGGTCGAGTCGGCCCGGCTCCACACTTTCCTCAACCGGCAGGGCAAGCTGGTGACCTCGGCCCGCTATTCGGTCAAGAACAATCGTAAGCAGTACCTGGAGATGGAGCTTCCGGAGGGAGCCACCCTATGGGGCGCCTACCTCGAGGGGCAGCCGGTAAAGGCGGCCCGCAGGGAGGACGGCGCCACTCTGGTGCCAATGCGCAAAACGGTGGTGGACGCCGCGGGTCAACTCCGCCCGTTCACCGTCGAGGTCGTGTATTTCGAGGACGGTCGCAGGTTGTCCGCCCTTGGTCGGCGGGCCTTCCGTGCGCCGACTCTCGATGTCGATATGCTCGAGCTGAGCTGGGATTTCTACCTGCCGCGGGAGTGGCGTTACTTCGGATTCCGGGGCAACCTCGAGGAGGATCGGGCCGCGAACAGGGTCGCCCTGGTCGGGGGGACCGCCTACAACCTCGCGGTCGGTGCAGATCTTCGAATGCTCGATCTCGAGCACCGTGAGGGCCGGGCCTATTTGACCGACGGCGTCAACGAAAGCCCCGTGGGTGATGTCAAGGTGCAGGCGGCGGGGAAGAATCGGAGCCTGAGCTCCGGGGAGCTGGCGGAGATCGGCAAGAAAAAAAGAGCCGAGCTGGATAGGCTGGACGCGGACGACGAGAGTGGCGCAGGGGAGGAGAATCTGGCGTTCGGCGATCCCCGATCGATGATGGATCGTCCGTCACCACAGGTCCAAGCGAACGTCGCCCGTGATGTTGGGGCTCTCCAGCGCGTGGCCGGTGGTCGCGCGCTCGGGATGTTGCCGGTGAAGGTCAACGTTCCGTCGGACGGTCTGCGGCTGAGCTTCACCGGCCGGCTGCTCACCAGCGAGGAGACCGCGGAGCTGCGACTCGGGTACGCGCCCGCCGGTTGGCGGCTGCCCAAGCTCGGGCGCTGGTGGACGGCGCTGCCGGCGTTTGGTTTTGGTCTGGCGGTACTCTTCTTCTTCGGCTTCGGATCGGGTGATGACCGCCGGGCAAACTGGCTCGCGGTCGCCGTATCGGCGGTAGCTCTGGTCGCGGTCTTCGTGGTTTCCGGAGGGCACCGGGTCACCTTCTGGCTCGCCTGCGGTGCGGCCCTCGCGGCGTATGCGTTGCTCGCACAACTCAGGGAACGGCCGCACGCCGGCGGGAGCTTCTGATGCGCCGGCCGATCCTCTTCCTGCTGATCTTGGCCGTGGTGGCGCCGCTTGCCGCCCAGCAGCGGACGACGCTCCCCGATCTCGGCGGAACCGAAATCACCCTTTCGTGGAAAGATTTCAAGAGGCTCGTTGAGGCGGGCAGGCCTTTGCCGACGCCCAGGCCGGCGCCGCCACGTGAGGCGTTCCTCCGCTCCGCCGAATACAGCGGACGTCTGGAACCGGGGGTCCTGACCCTCGACGCGGTGCTGCGCCTCGAGGTTCTGAAGAACGGATGGGCACGGCTGCCCCTGTGGTCGCAGGGGTCGGTGGTGCGCTTCGACGGCGGTGGGGCCGTACTCAACCGGGAGAACGGCCGGCTGGAGGTGCTGGCCCGCGGTCCCGCCTCCTACCAGCTCCGCGCGCGGCTGATCTTCAAAGCCACGGACCACCCGGGCGAGAACCGGGTTGCTCTGCGCTTGCCCGACGCGCCCGTCAATCTGCTCGACATCACCGCCGGTCCGGGTCTGCGCGACCTCGGGGTCGAGACCGGCCTCGCCTACCGGGCCCTGCCTTCGAGAATTTTTGCAGCATTGGCCGGTGGCAGCGCCACCCTGCGCTACACGATTCCCTTCCAAGCGGCAGAGACCGAAGAGGGCGAGGTCCTCGAGCTCGATCCGCGGATCCTGCTTGCCTCCTACCAGTTCCTCGATCTCGGCGACGGCGTGATGGGCGGCATCCTTGTCAACGACTACCAGGTGCGGGTGGCAAAGGTGACCCATTTCGAGATTGCTCTTCCCGACGGCATCGAGGTCTTCGACGCGCAAGCGCCGGGTTTGGAGAGCTGGAAGGTGCTGCAGCGAGATGACGGCCGGGTGTTACGGGTGCGCTTGGCGACCCCGGCGGACGGCGCGGTTCGCGTGGTCGTGACCTTTGACGGATCGTACGATGTCGAGGCGGGACAGGTTGCAGTGCCCCGATTTGCACCCCTGGGTGTCGAGCGTGAATCGGGCTACGTGGCGGTGGCTGCCGATGGCGCCGAGGTGGAGTTTGGGCTGAGCGGCAATCTGCTGCCTGCCGACGTCACCGAGATCCCCGACGACGTGCGGGGCTACGGCGGCAATCTGGTGACCGCGCTGAAGTTCGCGGGATCGCCCGCCGCGGCGACTGTCGCCGTCATCGAGCACGACGACGCGTCCGTTCTCACCGCCATCGTCGAGCGGCTCAACGCCTCGACAGTGCTCATGGCCAACGGCACCGAGGCGACCTGGGTGGACCTGGTGGTCAAGAACAACCGCAAGCAGTTTCTCAAGCTGGAGCTGCCCGAGGACGGCGTGGAGGTGTGGTCTCTGCTGGTGGACGGACAGCCGACGCGGCCCAAGCGCTCCGACGACCATGTGCTGGTGCCGCTGCCCACCGGCAGCGCCGAGCGAACCTCGCAGGTCTCGCTGGTGTTGTTGCGGAGGGGCGATGAGGTGCCGCGTCTGGGTACGGTGCGCCCCTCATTGCCCGGTTTAGACGTGCCGATATCGGAGGCGATGTGGACGGTGTATCTGCCGCCCGATGCGCGCTACCGGCCGGTCACCGACGCCTTTCGCGTGCTCCATGTCAGCGCACCGTTTGGCGGTGGTGATCGAGCCGGCGGGGTTGGTTTTTTTGAACCGCTGATGAGCGCGCCGACGGAATCGGTCTCCGACTACGTGTCCAAAGAGACGGCTGCCAAACAGGAGGCCCAGCGCGAGCAGATCACGCAGCAGCTCAAGGCCCGCCAGAGCGCAAGCCGCCGTGGTTCGCTGCCGGTGCGCATCGGCCTTCCGGGCGGTGTGAACTCGATGCCGCAGGTCTCGGTGGCGCGCATCCTGATCGTCGACTCCGACGCCACCGTGCTCCAGATCCGCGTCTACCCGGAGTGGATCGGCACTGCTCTACAAAGGCTTCGGGTGGCGCTGGTCGTCATCGCCGGACTCTTGCTGGGGTTGTTGGCGACCGGTCGTCTGGGGCGTCGCCACCGGCGCTGGGTCGGTCTGGCAGTGGTGGTGGCTTTGCTGCCCTTCGGCAGCATCGGAACCGTGCAGGCGGTGATCCTGATCGCCTCGGCCGCGGTGGTCGCGGCACTCGTGCTCGCGATCGTGGATCGGGTGGGGAACCTTAGAGAGGACGAGCACCGGGAGAAACCAGGTCAATAAAGTAGCGTCCATGGGTGGCACCGTTGTGACAAAGGTCCCACCGTTTTCTGATCGGCCAGGGTCGAGGGCCCACGCTACTCGCTAAAATGAGACAATGCGACAATGAGCTACGTGGCACCCACGAAGGAGGTTGAGATGGCACCACTCCGACAACACGATATGCGCCTGAGGGCAGCACGACAGGATGAAGTCAAGGCGGTGTGGGATGACCGTTGGTACGGCCTCGTCGTTTGCCTCAATACGGTCTATACGCCCGAGGATGTCGAGGGTCTCGCCCTCGTTGATGATCTTGATGAGATGGTCGGGTTGGTGACCTATCGCGTCGATGGGCCGGCAGGCCAGATCGTGACCCTCGATACCATCATCCGTGGACGTGGATTTGGCGGACGCCTGCTCGAAGCTATCGAGAGCAAGTTCCACAACCTCGGGTTGGGTCGCTCCTGGGCACTGATGACCAACGACAATCTGCGCGCGGCGGGACTGTACCTCTCAAGGGGCTATCGGTTGATTCGGATACACCTTGATGCGATCGACCGCGTGCGCGAACACAAGCCCCATCTGCCGGAGAGGGGATACGACGGTATACCGATACGCGATCTGTGGGAGTTCGAAAAACTGGGACCACTTGGGGTACCAGTTCCCTGATACCCCTCTTCGTGACCCCGAGGTGATGCGCTGCATTATCTAGCCCGTATTTCTCACCGGGTTGCTGCTGCTGCCATCCTCGGCCGTCACAGCTCGAGCGACAGTCCCTTGGGGTGAAATGAGTAGAGTCGCCGATCGTCGTCCTCCTGCTTCACCCAGGGCGCCGTGGTCTCCGTCAGATAGTTGAAGTGGAGCCGGGGGATCGCGCGGCCGCTGTGCTTCTCCAAGAGCAGCTCGACGGCACGGGCGTGGGGGTGACGAAAGATCGCACCGCTGGTCGACACCAAGTAATGTTTGCACCTGATGCGGTCGAGGAACGACTCGCTGAGGTTGCCGACGCTGCCATGGTGCGGGATCTTGAAGCCCGTGAGCTCGAGGCGGGCGTCGTCCCGTTCGAGCAGCGTACCGATGGATGCCTCGAGCACCGAAGGCCAGGCATCCCCCGACAGCAGCATGCGCACGTCGGGGTCGTCGGCCGGGTACTCGAGCAACAGCGCGATGCTGCTTCCGTTGGCGAGGCTCGAGTCGCCGCCGAAGTCTGCGTCGCCCCCCGGCTCGCCGTCGCCGCCTAGCGCATCGGGCAGCTCGACATCGGTATCGCGGCCGTCCGGGTCGGGAATCTCGAAGCGGCCCTCCATGGGCTCGTCCTCGGCTCCGAGCACGTCGCCCAGCGGCTTGAGCTGGCGGTTGGCCTCGAGCTTGCGCCGCAAATCGTCCACATCGCCGGATGTGACCCGGGCCTTTCGCAGCTCTTCCCGCCAGCGATCCTTGAGCTCGAGGAGGCGGTCGTAGTCCGGCGACAGCACGGTCAGCCGGCATCCCCCCGGCAGCGTGACCGGTACCGGAAGACCGTCGGCATCGGGATCGATGCCGACGATGCGGTTGTCAAATCCGACGTTCCACACGTCCTTGCCGACCGCCTGCTGATAGTCGCCGATGAGGATTCCCAGGTACTCGCCCTGGGTGGCACCGAGCGGGTCACCGGCCGGATCCGGTACTGCGTTGAGCTGATCGCGTCCGTTGAACCAGATGCGATCAAAGCGGCAGCCGAGGGCCTGCCAATCACGCAGCAGGCGGATGATCCCTTCGATGTGATCAGCATCGATGTGGGTCACCACGAGCAGGTCGAAGTTGCGGTCGTCCGCCGGAAGGTGGAGGATCCGTTCTCTCAGCGACGGGTAGGTGTGGGCCGGACCGCCGTCGATGAGGATCCGGTGCACTTCGGCGCCGGTGCCGTACTCGATCCACAGGCAGTCGCCGTGGGCTGCTGGAAGCATCTCAATCCGAAACACTGGTCCCTCCTTGCGGTTGGATGGTTGGTCGAGCCGTCAGCCGCCACTCGGCGTCGCCGAGAGCGACAAGGCACAGCGCCATGAGGTAACCCTTTGCGAGCATCCGCCTTCGCACCCGCCGCATGACGGTGCCGAAATCGATCTCGGGGTCGTCGACCGAAGCCAGCTGGGCGACGAGCTCGCGCGCCACGGGAGCGGCGTGTCGTCCGAGCACCTTGGCCAATGTCCCGAGGACGATAGACGTGCGTAGCTGCTGGAAGCGGCGGGCCAGCGCGACGTATCCGACCTCGGTGTCGGTGCCGGTGCGGCAGCCCAGCAGCAGCACGATGGGCCCCGGTTCGTGGTCGTGAGGGTTGGTATAGATCTTGGTGAGGCGGCCGCGGCTCAGTTGCCGGTCGCTCTTCGGCAGCTGCTCATCACCGATTTCCAGGTAGTCGAGGTTGTTCTCGACCCCGTGGTGCGGCAGTGCGAGGAGCAGCGACGGTCGCTGGTCGTCAAGCGTAGCCCTCCACTCGGGCCAGCTTGCTGCGCGGAACGCGTTCGGCAGCACGCTCTTCAGCGACTCCCAGGTTGCGGTCCGATCCGCTTCTTCGACGTTGTGGCTGCTTGCAAAGAGCACACTGTCGATCGGGGGGAGGTGGCGGCGGTCCGCAACTGGGAAGCTGTGCTCAGCAGACTCACCCGCTTCGTGTGCCACGGGATCCCGGCGCTCGATGATCTTCTGCAGCGACCAGAAACCAAAGGGGCAGATGACTGGGTTGGCATCTCGTAGATCGTCGGAGAGGTTCGCGGCCGATGGGCAATGAGGGCAATCCTCGGCATCGCTGTCGAGTGCGGCAAGGCCCTCTTCGCAGATCTTCGCATCATCGACTGGAAATCCCCGGTCGTAGACGAACTCAACCGGTGCGTACTCCTTGAGGTCCTTGTTGAACACCTGGAGCCGCTCACCGGAGTCGGTGAACCCCTGGCCCGTCAGGCTGTTGAAAAGCGCCGCGCCGTGCCGCGCGAGAGTCCGGAGAACAAAGAGAACGTCCTCGTGGTCGGTGTCGAGGACCTCTTCGGTCCGCCCCTGTCGCGCGCGCCACCGCACCATCGACTTCGCAGCCGTGAAGAGCTCGTGGTTGAGGAACTCGATAGCCTCATCAGCGTCGCCGAGATCGTAGTTGCCGTCGGCCTGGCGTCCGAAGACGCGCAGGGTGGAGGGTTGCCGGTCGTCTGGATCGCCACCGCGCGACCGATCGGCGCCAAAAACCATCACCGCATCCACCTCGCGGCTGTCCTCGAGCTCGATGACCTCCCGCTGTGCCGCCTGGACCTTGACCTCCATCGTGTGATGGGGCTCCTCCGCAGCGGATGGCGCCACGACAAAGGCCTCCACCCGGACGATTTCGAAGACACGCCCACGATAGAGGAATGCGATTTCGGCGCTGACAAAGCGTTCGCCCTCGGGAATCTGGATGTGGAGGTCGCACTCGCTGCTGCGTGCGGTCCGATGGGCGGGAAGGTGTATGGTGCCCCGGTCCGTCTGGTCGTTCCACACCAGCACGACATCGAGAGTGAGACCTCCAGGTGAGATGGGCACCCCCGGGATCGAGTCGTCGGCCACGGCTCCCACCTCGGGCGTGTCGAGACCGATCCAGCAGCGAATGATGTTCTCTGTGCCGGATACAAACGTGTTGCGCGGCTGCCCTTGGATACGGATCTGCGCAACGACCCGGCGTTCTTCCTCCGGCTCCGTGGTGGGAGCTTCCACGGCCTCTCCCATCTCCGGCATGGGGGCAGCGGGAGGTGGCAGGGATCGGTCCAGGGCCGCCTCCTCCGGCGTGTCGTCGATCAGCGGTCCTCGACCGAGGATCTCGCCGCCGCCGCCTGCCGCGCCCCGCCAGGGCGAGCCCGAGCGACCGGCGTAGCGATCCGCGACGGCAAAATTCAGGGGAATCAGGCGGGCACGATCGGCGCCTTCCGCTGGTACGAGCCTCGCCAGATCAGAGATGGTCTGTTGCGCCGGGGCGCTGCCGATGACCCAGGCCATCTGGTC
>CAYPBC010000061.1:2851-8514 GCA_964408845.1 uncultured Thermoanaerobaculia bacterium | reverse complement strand
TTCCGGCCGGAGATCGGGATAACGCAGTTTATCCCGTGGGGCAAGCGCAGCACCTGGGCCTACCACGCTGAAGCCGGCCAGTTCCTCACCTACAATGATTCTGAGATCCCGATCTACGAGCGCTACCGCCTCGGAGGTGACCGCTCGTTGCGCGGCCTGCCCTACTACTCGGTGTTGCCCCGGACCGAGGAGGGCCTGTATTTCCTCTCGCCCGGAGGTTCTCGAGAGGGCGGCGATCGTTATTGGCAGGCCAACTTCGAGTACCAGTTCAGGGTCGGTGGGCCGGTCAAGCTGGTGCTCTTTTTCGACATGGGGAATACCTATCACGAAGAGCAGGGGTGGGATCTCAGCCTGTGGCGGAGGACAACCGGCATGGAGGTGAGGATTTTCCTGCCGATCTTCCAGGCGCCGATCAGGTTCATCTATGGTATTAATCTTGACCCATTCCCGAATGAGAAGGACAGCGACTTCCAGTTCTCGATCGGAACGACATTCTAATAGGAGGACAAAGATATGTATCGTTCGATATTTCGCATGGCGGCAGTGGCCGCACTCGTTATGGCGGCGGCGCTGCCGGCGGCGGCGCAGTCCAAGGTGGCCGTGATCGACGTCCAGCGCGTGGTGGCCGAGTCCGATCCGGGCAAGGAGGCGATCCAGAAGCTGAAGGCCGTCTCCGACGCCAAAGTTCAGGAGGGCCAGACCATGCAACAGGAGATGGCAACCCTCCGGGACCAGATCAACAAACAGCGGTTCACGGTGTCCGAGGAACGGCTGGCGGAGATGACCAAGGAACTCGAGGACAAGAATATCGCGATCCGCCGCTTCGAGGATGACGCCAAGCGCGAACTCGACGAGGCGCGGCGCCGGGAGCTCGGCGGGCTCGAGGAGCAGATCCTGCCGATCATCAACCAGATCGGTCAGGATCAGGGAATCACCGTGATCTTCAACAAGTTCCAGTCTGGGCTGGTGTACGCCGACGAGGCAGTCGATATCACCGACGAGGTGATTCGACAGTTCAACACGGCCCAGTGACGAAATTCCTCGCGCTGTCCCAGCTGGCCGCCAGGCTCGGCGCCGAGGTCATAGGTGACCCAGAACACGAGGTGTGCGGCTTACGGCCGCTGGATACCGCCGGGCCGGAGCATCTGAGCTTTCTCCACAACCCGAAGTATGTCGAGGAGGCCCGGTCGTCCACGGCCGGGGCGATTCTGGTCGCCGACCCCGCGGTGCTTCCGGATCGCAATCTGCTGGTGTGCCCGGAACCATATCTCGCCCTCGCGCGCGCCCTCGAGCTCTTCCACCCATCCGAACGGCCGGAGTCCGGCATTCACCCATCTGCGGTCGTGGGTGTGGATGTTGTGCTGTGCGACGGCGCGAGCATCGGTCCGCTGGCCTCGGTCGGAGCGGGCGCCAAGCTCGGCGAGCGCAGCATCATCGGTCCGGGGTGCGTGCTCGGTCGCGGGGTCGCCGTGGGTGCCGATTGCGTTCTCCACCCGAGGGTCGTGATCGAGGATGGCTGTCGCGTCGGCGACCGGTGCATCATCCACTCGGGAACGGTCATCGGATCGGATGGTTTCGGCTTTGCAACCGTCGACGGCGTCCACCACAAGGTGCCACAGGTGGGCATCGTTGTCCTCGAGGACGACGTCGAGCTCGGGGCCAACGTGTGTATCGATCGCGCAACCCTCGGGGAGACCCGAATCGGTCGTGGGACAAAGGTTGATAACCTGGTCCAGATCGCCCATAACGTCGAGGTGGGTGAGCACTGTCTGCTGGTGGCTCAGGTCGGGATTTCCGGTTCGACCAGGATCGGCCACCACACCGTCTTTGCCGGCCAATCGGGATGCTCGGGCCACCTCTCCATTGGCAGCGGCGTCGTGCTGACGGCGCGTGCGGCGCTGTTCAAGGACGTGCCCGACGGGGCGACGATGGCAGGCGTGCCCGCGAGACCCCACCGCGAGTGGCTCAAGGCCAACGCCAATGTGCAGCGCCTCGACGGGCTCCGCCGGAAGGTGAAGGAACTCGAGGCGCGCCTTATTGAGATGGAGGAGTCCGATTCATGAAGGACATCAACGACATTCTCGCCGTGATGCCGCACCGCTACCCGTTTCTGCTCATCGACCGGGTGCTCGAGATGGAAGAGGGCTCCCTTCGGGCGTTGAAGAACGTCACCATGAACGAGCCGTTCTTCCAGGGACACTTTCCCGGGACGCCGGTGATGCCGGGAGTGCTGGTGGTGGAGGCGATGGCGCAGGCGGCAGGATTTCTGCTCTTTTGCCAGGTGGAGGATCGCGACGATAAGCTGATCTACTTCACCGGGATCGACAAGTGCCGGTTCCGCAAACCGGTCGTGCCCGGCGATCAGCTGATCTTCGAGGTCGAGTTGGTGGCCAAGCGAAGCACCTTCGCCAAGATCCGTGGGCGGGCGCTGGTCGACGGCGAGGTCGTGTGCGAGGCACACATGATGTCCGCGATGGCGGAGCGCTGATGGGCGCGAAGATTCACGCCACCGCCGTCGTCGATTCCACAGCCGAGCTAGGCGACGGAGTCGTTGTCGGCCCCTACACGGTGATCGAGGCTGATGTGGTGATCGGCGCGGACTGCGAAGTCGGACCGTTTTGCCGCTTCGACAGCGGCACGGTGGTCGGCGTCCGTAACCGTTTCGAGAGCCATTGCTCGGTTGGCGCGCCGCCGCAGGACCTCAAGTATGCGGGTGAGAAGACGCGACTCGTGATTGGTGATGACAATGTGGTCCGCGAGTTCGTCACCCTACATCGGGGGACCCCGGGCGGCGGCGGCATCACCACGATTGCCGACAAGAGCCTCTTCATGGCTTACGTCCACGTGGCCCACGATTGCAACGTCGGTTCGCAGACCATCTTCGCCAATGGCGCCACCCTCGCCGGTCACGTCGATGTGGCCGATTTTGCGACCATTGGCGCGTTTTCGGCCATTCACCAGTTCAGCCGCGTCGGAACCCATGCGTTTTTGGGGGGCTTCACCGCGGCCAGCAGGGACTGCCTTCCATTCATGAGCACGGTCGGCAATCGCCCCGCCAAATGCTACGGACCGAACACCATCGGTCTCGAGCGCAAGGGGTTCTCGGAGGAGAGCCGCAGAGCGCTCAAGCAGATGTGGCGGCTGCTGCACAGCCCGAAGCTCAACACCTCGCAGGCCATCGAGCTCATCGAGAAGGAGCTTGGCGGTCAGGAGGATGTCGATCTCGTTCTCGAGTTCATCGCGACCTCCGAGCGGGGTGTGATCCTCGGGTGAGCGAAGGTGTCGAAATCCTGGAGACCCCGGGCGGCGTTCGCCTGCGGCTACGGGTCAAGCCGGGCAGTCGTCAGCAGCGGCTCATTGGCGCCTATGGGGGTGCGCTCAAGCTCGAGGTCAGTGCGGCCCCGGAGAAGGGCCGCGCCAACTCGGCAGTGATCCGACTGTTGTCGGAGTTTCTCGGGATTCGGCGGGACCGGGTGGAGATCGTCGCCGGCGCGTCGTCGCAGGACAAGATCGCCCTGTTGAAAGGGTGCAGCGTCGAAGAAATCACGGCCCGGCTCGCGGCTGCGACTATCGTGGTAGCGGTCGGCGGGAATACCACGATGGGTCAAGGGAGTTGATCGGAATATGAGTGTAGACATTGAATTTACGGATCTTTCTATCAAGGATGCCCTCGACCTGGCGATCCTCGTCGAGGACGAGGCCGAGGAGAGGTATCGCGAGCTGGCCGACAATCTCGAGCTCCACAACACAGGCGATGCGGCCGGGTTCTTCCGTTTCATGGTGACCTGCGAGGCCAAGCACGGTGCAGAGCTCCGTTGCAAGCGCAAGGAGCTCTTCAGCGATCAGCCGACAACGGTCGACCGCTCGATGCTGTGGGACGTGGAAGCGCCGGCGTTCGAGGCTGCGAAGACGTTCATGAGCCTGCAGGACGCCCTCGGCGTCGCGCTGGCCGCCGAGACCAAGGCCTTCGAGTTTTTCGACACCGCGCTCCCCGAGATCACCGATTCCGAGGTGCGGGAGCTCTTTACAGAGCTTCGGCAGGAGGAAGTGGAACACATGCAGATGGTGCGGGAGCAGATGAAGAAGGCCGGCGCCGGCGATGACTTCGACCCGGATGACTTTGCCGATGAGCCGGTGGCTCAATAACGTTAAAACGTTGAAACGTTGTGAGCCGGTAGCCCTCTGCATATTGCGCAGCGCTTTGAGATCTCAACGTTTAACGCTCAAACGTTCTAACGTGTAACGTCAGAACTTGTAGCCGAAGCCGACGGCGAATACCCAGGGCTTGATATCCAGGGTCACTGTCGGAAGATCTCCCTCATCGGTTGTTACGGTCGCGTCGATTGAGGCGCCGAGGTAGCTGATATCGAGGTTGGCGTACCAGCGGTTGTTCATCTGGTAGTTGACTCCGGCCTGGGCGGCGACCCCGATGCCCCCCTCGAGATCGAGGTCCTCGACGCCGGCGTCCTGGAGGTCCCTCGAGAGGCTGGAGAACGGTTGGATCCAGGTGATACCGAGTCCAAAGTAGGGATCCCACGGTCCGTAGATTCGCACGTGGTATTGGACGATAGCGGTCAACGGCACGAGCCACACATGCCCGCCGTCGATGCCGTCCCAGTCGCCGCCGACCAGATCAAGGCGATGGTATGAGGCGCCAAGCGAAAACTCGGCACCGATGAGATCCGAGCACATCACGGTGGCGTCGAACTCGAGACCCGGACCGGCGCCGAGGTCGAGGCGACTGCCGGTAGTACCGAGCTCGTCACTGGTCGCGCCGGCGCTCACCCACAGTGCGCGACCGCCGAGCCGCCACTCTGGGTTCTGGGCATCAGCAGCGCCCGTCGCCCCGATAATGATGGCGAGCAGGAATGAGAGGAAAACAGATTGCCTCACAGGTCCCCCTCAGTAGACCTTGCCGAGGCGCTCGAGCACGACGGTGGCTCCACCGGCATCAGCCAATAGGTCCCGGGCTTCCTCGCCGAGGGCTTCGACCACGGCCTCGGCCGAGGTCACGACCGTACCGCCAACCAGGAACAGCGGCGAGCCGTTGGGGTCGATGTACATCCCGTCCGCCGGTTCTTCGGCGTGCAAGTCCTCGTAGTCGGTCGGGGCCTCCTCAGCATCGATGATGGCCCACACTTTGGCGTCGAGGTGGATGATATCCACCTTCTCGTCCTCGTAGGCCTTCCGGAGCTGATTCCAACCGGGCGCCTCGTGCGCCCCACGCAAGATCCAGAGTTTTGACATTGTTCGCCTCCAACGCGCATCATACCGCGTCCGCGTCCGCGTCCGCGTCCGACCCGTGCCCGTCTCCGTCTCCGTGCCCGTGCTCCGGCGAGGCGCTGCCGCGAGAGGAGCCACCTTAGACATTGTTTGCCCGTAGCCCCCTGCCGCATAGGAGGATCAGGGCTCAAACAATGTCAAAGATGGCACCTCCGGTGGACGCGCCCTCGCGGCCCTCGCGACGAGGCCCTCCGCAACAGCGCCACGCCGACTGTGGGCTCCGAGAGGGCTGCTGGAGCCCTTGTAGCGCAGGCGTCCCGCCTGCATGTGCGGCCGGGACGGCCGCACTACAAGACACGCCGGATGGGTTTGTCTTTGCGGTGCAGGCGTCTCGCCTGCTGGGCGGCAGATCCGAAATCCGAGATTCAAAATGATGGGCG
>CAYPBC010000061.1:0-2751 GCA_964408845.1 uncultured Thermoanaerobaculia bacterium | reverse complement strand
AGCATCCAGCATCCAGCATCGGGAGGGTGGTTGGGAACATTCTGACGCCAAACGAAATGGCGTTTTTCGATCAAAGCCGCTCGTCGATCGCCTCGAGCGCTTCCAGTGCTCCGAGCGGCAGGCTCACCTGGCCGTGCGGAGCGTGGGGCTCACGGGGGTTGATTCGTACGAGGGTTGCG
Source organism: uncultured Thermoanaerobaculia bacterium (assembly GCA_964408845.1). Lineage (GTDB taxonomy): Bacteria > Acidobacteriota > Thermoanaerobaculia > Thermoanaerobaculales > Sulfomarinibacteraceae > Sulfomarinibacter. The sequence goes on along the minus strand of CAYPBC010000061.1, from coordinate 2,572 downwards.
TCGAGCGAGCGGGCGACCCTTTCCGATGTCATCCGCACCGTCGGTACCGCCGAGCCGGCGCCGAGTTCGATGATCAGCAACCGCGCGTCCCTGACCTCATCGAGCCAGGCCTCGAGGCGCCGTTCCTGTTCGGAGGTGCGTTGGGGGACCCAGTGCCAATCGTTGAACATCAGGACATTGGGACGGGCGAGCTCTCCGCAGTGTGGGCACTCGGGGAGGGGAGAGACCGTGCGGAAGCTGTCCTCGTCGACCGTAACATCGAGATCCTCGGCGCTCCAGATCTCGTGGCAGCACGGCGTCGCGCACTGCAGATGAGCCAGCGAGCCGTGGCATTCGATAACGTGTTCAGGGTCGAAACCGGCGAGCTGGAAGTGGCCGTCCACGTTGGAGGTGAAGACAAAGCTCCCGTGAGGTAGGCGATCGCTCCAACGTTTGAGGATCTCGAACCCGGTGTGGGGCATGGTCTCCCGGTAGAGATTCAGACGGTGGCCGTAAAAGCCCCACGCCAGCTCGGGATCGCGCGAAAACCATCCGGGATTGGCCATGTCCACGAACGAGATGCCGAGCCGCTCCAGTGGTGGGTAGGCCTTCCAAAACCCCTGGTTGCCACGAAAGTCGGGCAACCCGGAGTCCACCCCCATCCCGGCCCCGGTGGTGATCAGCAGCGCTTCGGCCTCCGCGACCGCAGCGGCCGCCTCGTCGGTTCTTCCATCGATCTCGACACCCATGAGGGGGATTAACCCGCCTTTCCATCGGGGCGGGGCGTCAGCAGAATGCGAGTGGCGCCCGCCAGGTACAGGGTGAAGGCGATCGCCCACAGCCCAGCCGAGGACAGAACCGCGACCCGCGTGAGATCGGCGCGCAGCCACGGGCCGAAGACCCTGACAAGGGCGCTGACGGTGATGGCAACGAAGGAGACGGTCATCATCGGCGACACATGGAGCGGCCGGCCGGTGTGGCCGAGAGTCACCCGCGTCATCATGCCGAGCGTCAGGGTGCCGATGGCGCCGGTGGTGAGGGCGTGCGTGGCAAGGCTCGGTGGGAGGCCGGCGCCTGCGGCCGTGGCCGCCTTGAGGAAGAGGCCGAGCCAGATCCAGGTGTGACCGAGGTGGAGCACCCACAAGATCGGTTGGCCGAGGGCTTTTTGAAATCCCCAGTGGACGGACCTGGCGAGCACCAAAAGCCCGGCGATGGCGGCCGATACGGCCATGACGTACCCACCCGGTGCGACGACTTCGATCATGGCGACGACGATGACGCTGATGATGGCGGCCATGTCGAGGCCCGCGTTGGAGTGGACCCCCTCGTCGGCGAGCGCGTTGCGCGTGAAAAGAGGCACGATCCGGCCGGTGATGATGACGAGCACCACCACGATGAGGTCGACGGCCACGAGGTCGGTGCGCAGATACGACTGCGGCAGCAGACCAGAACTCCACAGGTGGAGGTGGAGGTCACAGATCCAAAGCAACGGCAGGATTGCGAGAAGGAGATAGTTGCGCCGGCTCTTCGCGAGGAACAGGGGAATGGCCAAAGCGACGGTCAGGGCGGGAAGAAAGGCGAGGTCGGCGAGACCACCGATGGCGGCAGCGGCGCCGCCGAGGCCGACCAGTCGTCCGACCATCCACAGACCGACGAGGGCTGCGAGAAACGGACCGCGCGCGGTCGGACGACCGGTCCAGTTCTCGACCGCGGTCAGCAGAAAACCGGCGATGATCGCCATTGTGAAACCGAAGATCATCCCGTGGCTGTGCCACGAAATGCTCTCGAGACCGGGCGCCCCCGATGTCGGTTGGGTGTAGGTGTGGGCCCACCACAGAACCAGGAACACCGCCCACGCCCCGCCGAGAAGGAAGAAGGGTCTGAAACCTTTTTGAAAAATGACGTGTTTGAACATCTGCAGATGGTATCCCAACTCGGTTTGATCATCATATAGTCCCCTTGTGCGTCGGTTCCACTTCTTCGAGTTTCACGAGTTGCCGTGGTTTCCGGCCGTGTGGAGGGACCTCCTGACCGATTATCTGTCGTTCTACGCCTCCGCGTTCAAACCGTACGTAGGTGTGGCCCCTCTTGTCGCCGACGCGCTGAAGAAGGCGGGAGATTCGAGGATCGTCGATCTGTGCTCAGGAGCCGGCCAACCCCTCCTGTCACTCGTCCCGGCGCTCCGCCGGCTTGGCGTCCGTGACCTCCGGGTGACCCTGACCGACAAGTATCCACACCTGGAGGCGCGGGAGAACGTCGGCGAGACCGACGCCGTCGTCACCTATCTGGAGACCCCGATCGATGCGGTCGACGTACCGTCGGACCTGAAGGGATTCCGGACCCTCTTCACTTCGTTCCATCACTTTCGCCCCGATGCGGCGCGCGAGGTCCTGGCCGACGCGGTGCGCAAGGGGGAGGGCGTTGGGATCTTCGAGTACACCGAGCGCAACTGGCTGATCTGGACGCTGCCGACACTGCTGATTCCGGCGTTCATCTGGCTGTGTACACCGTTCATCCGGCCCTTCCGATGGCGGCGATTCCTGTGGACCTATCTCATTCCGGTGGTGCCGATCATCGCCATGTGGGATGGCTT
>CAYPBC010000060.1:0-8621 GCA_964408845.1 uncultured Thermoanaerobaculia bacterium | reverse complement strand
CGCCGACCTCGGCCACCAGCTCGATCTGGTGGCGGTCTCGGATCAGGCCGAGGCCGCCGGGGCCGATCAGGATGCCGGCGAGGATGAATCCAACTACCGGGGGTACGTTGAACCGGCGCAGCAGCGCCGCCGCCGCCACCGCCGCCGCCATCACCAGCACCAGCTCCGTCAGAACCGCGTGACCCATGTGCAGAGTGTAACTTTTTCCTGTGCCCGTGCTTAACCCGGTCTTCTCACCGGTTGTCTACTGCGGTCGGCGATCTCGCGGGCTACGGTCCCGGCGGCTCGGGCGACCACCGGGCTCAGAGCTTCCGTGGGCTCGACCTTTTCGGGCTCCACACCCCACAGGCGGATGCGAACACCGGCCATCGCGGGGCAGCCGTACACGATCCAGCGCAGACCTTCGGCAAGGCTCAGGTGATGCACGGTCGCGTGGCGTTGGGGATGTTTCAAAACCTCCTCATGGCCAAGACGATGAACAGCGCCCGGCGCGGCACCGCGGAAGACCGCATCAACCATCCACACCCGCACTTCGCCCCGCCAGGCCGACTGCAGGTGGAGGACGTCAGCCAGAGTCGACAACCTCAGACCGGGCGGTACTCCGATTCGGGTCAGCTCAGCAACCACCGCGGCGCCGACACCATCATCGCCCATCAAGGGGTTACCAAAGCCGACCACCAATGTCGGAATCATGGATCTTCCCGCACGACATGGACCGAGCACGAGATACAGGGATCGTACGCACGGGCTACCATCTCGAGGCCCAGCCGAAGCTCGGCGTCGTCCCGCCGTGGTTCCTCGACGAGCAGGTTCTCCGCCGCACGGCGGAGATCGCGCTCGGTGTTTGCGAGATTCTGGGCCGTGGGAGTGATCACGTTGGCTGAAACCACCCGACCCCCGCCGTCGAGCTCGTACTCGTGTAAGAGGGTACCGCGGGGTGCCTCCACCGCACCCACCCCGCACCCGGCCCGGACCTCGTACTCCGCCATCTCGCGTTGGGCCTCCGGCATCGCCAGAAGCTCGTCGCACAGCTCCACCCCACGCTCGAGACAGAGGACGATCTCCACCAGCTGCGCCCAGTTGTTGAGCAGGATGTTATCCACCACGCCGTCTGAGAAGAGGCGCTCGAAGGCCTCGAGCGCTCGCCCCTCGAGCCGCTCACCCCACAGCTTGAGCCGCGCCAGAGCGCCGACCATGTAGGTATCACCGGACGCGAGGGCCGCGTGCTTGGCGTGGGAGTGCTCGACCGTGAACTCGCGCACCACGTCGCGGTAGGCCTCGGCGGGAAACTCCTCACCGCGGGAGGTGCAGATCGATTCGCCTCGGAAGCGGTAACCCTCGGTGATCGGGCGCAGCGCCATGTAGACGGTGGGCTGCGCGGCCCAGCAGGGAACCTCGATTCCCGCCGCCAGGTCAACGAAGCGCATCAACGGATCGAGGGCCTGGGCCAGCTCGGCGCGAAGCGCCTTGAGCGCGCTGTGGCTCGGCAGCTTCCCGAAGCCGCCCACCAGGGTGTTAATCGGGTGGACCGGACGCCCTCCGACCAGCTCCTGGACGCGGTTGCCGAGCTGTTTCAGCCGCAGCGCGAACGTCACCTCGTCAGGGTAGTCGGCGGCCATGGCCATCACCGAGTCAAAGCCGAGGTAGTCGGGCAGGGCCAGCGCGAATACGTGCAGGGCGTGCGATTCGATCGCCGCCCCGAGCAGGAGCAGGCCACGCAGCTTGTGCACCCGCTCGGTCTCCGAGATGCCCAGCGCCTTTTCGAGCGCGGTGAGGGTCGCCACCGTATGGTTGGCCGAACAGATGGCGCACACCCGCGTGATGATGCCCTGCACCTCCAGAAAGTGTTTGCCCACGAGCAGCGCCTCGTAGTAGCGGCTGCCCTCGTGGATGTCCATGTTGACCTCTTCGACGGTGTCACCGACCACCTTGACAAAGATCCCGCCATGGCCCTCTACCCGTCCCAGGTGTTTGATGGTAATCGTTCGTTCGCTACTCACGATCCACCTCGCGCTCCAGGCCGAGCGTCATCCACACCGGCGCCGAGAATGACCGCATCCGCGCCGAGATCTCCTTCCACGAGATTCCACGGTCGGCGAACATCGTGATGTTGGCGTCGTAGTTCGGCTCCTCCACCGGTCCGCGACATCCCGAGCAGGCGACGCCGTGCGATGGACAGCGGGCGCCGCATCCGGCGCGGGTCATGGCGCCGCAGCACACCTCGTGGTCATAGATCACCCGGCACAGGTTCTCGCGGGTCTTGCATTCCCAGCACACAGGCGCCACCGGCAGTTCGGGGACGGTGCCGGCGAGCAGCGAGCGTACGGTCTGCAGAAACTCGTGGCGCTCGATCGGGCAGCCGGGAAGCCGAAATTCGAAGGGGACGAAATATGTCGCGGGCCGCGCCTCGATGGTGTCGAGGTCTTCGAGGTCGGCGCCGTCAACCTCGCGCTCGAGGACCTCTGGTGATATATCGTTTCGCATGGCGGGCAGCCCGCCCCACACCGCGCAGGTGCCGATGGCGACGAGAAAGGCGGAGCGCGCACGGACCGTTTTCAGGGTCTCGAGGTCGCGTTCGGTGGCCACCGCCCCCTCCACGAAAGCGATATCAAGGCGGCAGTTCGAGTCGTTGTCCGACTTCACCATCACCCAGTCCACGATCTCCACCGCCTCCGCGAGCCACAGCAGTTCGTCCTCACAGTTGAGGATCTGCAGCTGGTCGCCGGCGCAGCCGGTGAGCCCGAAGATCCCAACCTTGGGTTTGTTATCGCCCCTCATCCCCTTATCCTCTCTTCTCCTTTTCCGTCACGTGTAGATCAGCTCAGGGAGATTGATGGCGTCCCAGTACGAGAAGACCGGCCCATGCAGACAGGTGAAGGTGTAGCCCACCGCACAGTGCCCACACTTGCCGACGCCGCACTCCATGCGACGCTCGAGGCTGAGAAAAATGCGATTCTTGCCAAAACCCGCGCCCACCAGCTTATCGAGCACGAACTTATAAAACACCGGCGGACCGCAGGCGACGGCAAAGGTGCGATCGACCTCGAGCTCCACGTCGTCGAGGAGCTCAGTGACCACGCCCTCATCTCCGTTCCACGGGTGGCCACCGGTCGAATCGACCGAGAGCATAATCTCGGCATCGCCGCGACGCGCGAGCGACTCCAGCTCGTCGCGGAAGAGCACCTGCTCGGGTGAGCGGCTGCCATAGAGCAGAATGATGCGGCCGAAAGTCGAGCGAAGGTCCATCAAATAGTGCAGGAGGCCGCGAAGCGGCACCATTCCCAACCCACCGGCGATCATGAGAACATCGTGGTTTCTGAAGCGCTCCACCGGGAACCCGTTTCCGAGCGGTCCGCGGATGCCGAGCTCGTCCCCCTCGCGAATATGGTCAAAGAGGTAGTTGGTGAGGGTGCCCGCGCGCCGGATCCCGAGCTGGAGAACCCCGGGACGAGTGGGAGAGGACGGCAGAGAAAAGGGCCCCTCGCCGACCCCGAGCACCGACAGCTCGACGAACTGCCCAGGCCTCCAGGTGAATCGCCCGGCCAACCTGGAATCTGAGAAGCGGAGGTCGAAGAGCCGTACGTCCGGCGCCAGATCCTCGAGACGCATCACCCGCGCCGGCGCCGGCAGGTAGGGGTTGGCGCCGGTCGCGAGCTCGCGCGGCGCACTGCGGACAGGGAGGATTGGAGGGAGTTGAACGTTGGCGCTCATGCGTCACCTCGTACGTACTGGAAGACCTCGACCACGTTGATCCCGGTCGGACAGTTTTCGATGCAACGTCCGCAGCCGACACAGGACGGCATCCCGAACTCGCGCACGAAGGCCTCCTGCTTGTGGTAGTAGCGTTGGCGAACGCGGTCTGCACGGTCGGCGCGGAAGTTGTGGCCACCTGCAACCACCGCGTAATCGCGATAGAGACAGGCATCCCAGATCCTGACCCGTGAGGAGTCGCCACCGGGCCCCACCTCGTCCATGACGTTGAAGCAGGAACAGGTCGGACACACCATCGAGCACGAACCGCAGCATAGGCACTTCTTGCCCAGCTCGTCCCACACCGGATCGTCCTTCTTCAGCTCCAGGACATAGGGAAGATCGGTGACGTCGATCTCGAGAGAGAATGCCTCCTCGCGCTCGCGCAGGCGCCGCAGATAGTCGCGGGTATCTTGCCGGGTTGCCGCCTCGAAGAGATGCGGGTTCGCGCGCACGATGTCGTCCCCCACCGAGGTCCCCACCGCCACCAGGAAACGGCCCTGGAGCGGGGTGAGGAAGAGATCGAAACCATCGTCGACGGAGGAGGTGTCCATCGACTCGCAGAAGCAGTGCTCGTCGGGCCAGCAACCGTAGCCGATGACCACCAGCTGCTCGCGGTTGTGCTGGTAGTAGGGATCGGCGTAGTCCGTGAGGTAGAGAAGATCGAGGATCTTCAGGGCGTGGACATCACAGGCGTGGGCGCCGAAGAGCACCTGGGCGCCGGCGTCATTGTCGAGCGAATCGGTGGGCGCCTCTCCCGTGCGCCCCGAGAGCATGGTGAACCGAGGCTTTAACAGCAGCTTTTTGAAGGGCACGATCGTGCGCAGCGCCTCCGGGCGGGCCCGTGTGACGTCGTCATCGATCACCTCCAGCGAGAAGACGCCGGGGGCCCGCTCCACCGGCGCCCAGACTCTCCCCCACCCTTTGAGCGCCTCGAGAAGCTCTGGTAGGAGAGTGGAGTTCATTTGCAGAGTCTGCATTGGGTCGATCCGCCTCGTGAATTATTTCACATTCCTATGATCAGTATCGGTCCTGCCTTCCGAGTTGGCAAGGCCTCGCCATCCGTTAGCTCGTATATCGGGCGTCTCGGGCGCCGACGATCAGACGCGACCGGTCGTCGTCTGGAGACCCTCGATATCAGCACGCATCTTCGATCGATAGTGCTCCACCGCGGCCGGTTGGTTCATCACCATGTCGAGCTGGCGGGTGTGCATGAGGAGGTAGCCGACTACTCGTAGGGCCTGCTCGACGACGGCCCAATCGAGGCCGGTACGGCGGGCGGTGACCACATCCTCCGTGATCTCGACAACGAAGCTCAGGTCGGTCAGTAGGTCGCCGATAAAACGGGCACGCGCCGCCCTTCGCTCGAGATCGGCCGCGCCGCCTTTGAAGGAGAAGCTCAGGTAATTTTCCTCGGCACGCGGTCCGGCGAGGGCCTCCACGTTGGTAAAGTGAAAACCAAAACGCGACTGCAAATTCACGAAGTACTTGGAGATAATGAAGTAGTTACGGTCGCCATAGGGTTTCTTGAAGGGGGTGGCGAGGGCCGGGTTGGTTGTGGCCCGGAAGAGGATCGAGGCGAGGCCGCGGCCGCTGACTGCCGGCGGTCCGTCCCACGGTACCGCCACCATCCCGTCCCACAACGCCAGCATGGGACCGCACGCGATGTCTTCGAGATGGACATAGCGACCCGTGACAGGATGTTTGAATCCGTCCTCGAGATCGAGCACCCACCACTGCATCGGCACATTGTGGTGGAGCTGTTTGCTGGCGTACTCCGGGAACGGATTGTCGGTGCCGAACGCGAAAACCTCTCGCACCGCCTGCTCGTGGCAGAAGCGTGTGATGTCGTGCAGGGTCTTGCAGTTGGCGGGTCTGAAGTCGATTCCGTCAGGATCGATGAGGTTCAGGGGTGTGATGTGCTGCAGGACTTCTCGCAACGTCTCCTGGATGGGGGAGCCGTCCATCGGTCGCCGTGGTTCCACCGGATCGGTGAGCAGGGACTCGATGCGGCCCGGGTAGACTGCCCTCCCACTGGCATCGACCGTGACCTCGGCGCCCTCCACGAGTGCGGCGAGCGACCCCACACCGAGAATGGCCGGCACACCGAGCTCGCGGGCGACGGTGGCAAGGTGACCGGCAACCCCACCCTCCTCGGCAACGACTGCGGCGGCACGACCGAGCAGCGCCGCCCACCGCGGCAGCGGCTGCTCCACGGCGAGCACCGCCCCTTCGGGGAAGCTCAGGGCCTGGCTGTCCTGGCGCACCCAGTGGACGGGCCCGGCGCCCGTTCCCGGGCTCGCCGCTATGCCGCCTCTGGCCAGCGCCTCAGGGGTGTCGGCGGGCGCGGAACGGGGACCGGAAGAGACAGATTGGAGCAACGGCCGGCACTGGAGGATAACAACCTCACCGGCAGCGGTCATTGCCCACTCGACATCGACCGGTGTCCCAAAATGATCCTCCAGGCGCAGGGCGTGATCGGCGATCGTCAGAGCTTCGTCGTCACTCAGCGACGGCTCGTCTCGGTTCTCGATCGGCACCTCGCCGCGCTGCACGCCCTCGACTGGATCGATCACGAATTGGGTGATCTTGGCGCCCACCGTGCGGTCGATGACCCGATGCGGCGCCTCCCGCGCGACCACAAAGAGGTCGCTGGCGAAACGGCCGTCAACGATCGCCTTCGGCATCCCCCAGGCGGAGCTGATAAAGACGTTGGGGTCGCTGTGGTCGCCGGGGTTGCCGGTGTAGGCAACGCCGCCGGAGCGGGCGTCGACCATCTGCAAACAACCGACGCTCATCGCCACGTCATCGTCGCGCAGGCCGCGCCGGTACCGGTAAACCATCGCTTGTGGCGTGTACTTGCTCGCCACCACCTCGAGATAGCTCTCGAGAAGATGTTCGCGGCGGACATTGAGCAGTGACTGGTACTGGCCGGCGAACGAGGCCCCGACCGAATCCTCACCGATGGCGCTCGAACGCAGGGCAAGGGTGGAGGCACCGGTAGCCTCGACGAGATGAACGCAGGCGGTTTCGATGGCGGCCGCCAACTCCTGGGGGATCTTGGCAGACATGATCAGCTGCTGGAGACGCGAGCTGAGGGCAAAGAGCTCGTCGAACCGCTCGGGTTTCAGCACCTGTATCAGACGGTCGATCTCGGTCTGGAGGTCGTTGTCGGCGATGAGAAGCTCGAAGGCACTTGACGAGATGACAAAACCGTCCGGCACCGCCATCCCGACCACGGTGGCGACCTCACCGAGGTTGGCCATCTTGGCGCCGGCGAAGTCGACTGATTGGCAATCGACCTCGTCGAGGGGCACCACCAGCGGCGCCAGGCTCGGCTGTCGACCGCTGGCCAGCTCCTGGTCAATCTGCTGCTGGATATCCTGCAGACGGTCGAATAGCCGGTCATACTTCTCCGGCGCGAGGGTGTCCAGATGCCGCACCATCTGAAAGACCGAGACTCCGAACGCCGTGCAGTGGGAGCGAACGAACGCCATGCCGTAGAGGTCGGCGCCGTTCGCGGCGCCCTCCATCGTCGCCATCAACTCGAGAGCCTTGGTATTTGCGGCGAGCAGCAGCCGTAGCGCGTGGTAACGGGTCTGGAAGAGGCTGTGCGCCGCCTCGGCGTCCTGCGGCGCCGCGGGGGCGCCCCGCACGCGTTCAATGAGGCGTCGAAACCAATTGCGTCCGCGCATGTTCATGGGTACCTGTTTCGGTGCGTCACTCCTCGCCACCGGCGTCGTCGGTCTTCTCGGCCAGGCGACGGATCTTCTCCTCCTGGAGCTCTTTCTTACGGTGCGCGTCCTCGATCTTGTAGACCAGCTCGTCGATGTTCACGGGTTTGAGGAGATAGTCGAAGGCGCCCATCTCCATCCCTTCGAGCGATGCCTCGATGCTGGCGTGGCCGGTGAGCAGGATGACCTCGACCAGCGGATGGGCGTTGTTGATCGCCTTGGTGGCCGCAATGCCGTCCATGTCCGGCATTTGGACATCCAGTACGACGACATCGATTGGCGTCTCATCGAGAGTCGTGAACGCTTGATTCGCGGTGGTAGCGGTGAAGACATCAAATCGACGGAGCGCCAGCCTTTTCGCCAGGGTTTCTACAAAACCCTCCTCATCATCCACCAGGAGTACCGAAATGGCCATCGTCAACTCCTCCTTGACCCGCCGGCATGGTGCCTCGTCGCGGGCATCTTCGCCATCAAGGGTACACCGGGCCGGCGGGAAACCCGCCCTCAGTGCGCCGACAGCGCGAATCCAAGCCCTTCGAATACGAACATGATTCCGTAGCCGTACCAGATCGTGTAGAGCACGTAGAAGACGAGCGAGAACAGCACCGTTCCCCAGCGATCCTTGATCGCCTGGGACTCGATGCCGTAGTAGTTGTAGGCACACTCAACCGTCTTTGCCTGAACCGTATGGGTGAGCTTTGCGGCGTCGAAGAGCTTTTGTCGGTTGAGATCCTTCTCCATGGCCCCGAGGGCCTGCCACCAGTTGTAGAGCGTGGTCCGCGCATTCGTGTCATAGCGGGCCACGAGGTCTTCGCCTCGGTTGTGGTAGGCCGACTCGGCATCCTCGAGACAGGTTCCGAAGATGGTTTCGATGTCACCGGTGACCTTCAACATGGCGCCCTCAATCGCCGTCGTGGCACCGGCCCGTTTGAAGAGCGGCTCGGCCGCCAGCGCGGCGCGCGAATCGTTGAGCTTGAGGTTGAGGGTGACGACCTCGCGGCCATGCTCCTCGACCAGGTGCTCGACCTTCGGGATGTAATAGGCCGAGCCCTTGGAGATCGAGTTGTAGAGGTTGTCCAGGTAGTTGAGGGCGTTGCCGCCGTCCACGATCGGCATGAAGATCATCACCATGACGAT
>CAYPBC010000059.1:0-8692 GCA_964408845.1 uncultured Thermoanaerobaculia bacterium | reverse complement strand
GGTCTTCTTCGACCACAGGGTCGATGTGGCGGTTTCGACGACCTCGACCACCAGGGTCTCGTCGCCGGTAAGGATCGGTGTTTCCAGGAACTGGCGTCGGCTCCCGACCTCGGGACCCCAGAGCTCCATCATTTGGGCATCGGCGACTCCGGGCGGGAACAGACACCTGCGGAGCGACTCCCGTCGTTGATCGATGGTCTCGCCGGCGATCGCGGATGTCAGCACCTCAGTGGGGCCGCCAAGGTAGACGACGCCCTGCCGAAAATCGTCGAGGGTGTAGCGGCGGTCCCCGATCGTGACCGTGAGGGCGAAGGTCTTGCTCGGTGCCTCGTCGCCGGGCGCGGCGGGCCAGAACGCCAGTGTGTTGTTGGGGGCGAGCCGGAGCACCCGCAGCTCGGCCTTGTCGAGGTCCCTCGACACCAGTAGCTGCACTCGCCGCCACGGTCGAGGTGACACCGCCGCCACCTCGCTGTCCCAGCCGGCGGGCTGTTCAACGCGGACCAGCAGCCGGCGGGGCGGCAGCCGGAGCAGCAGTGGCCCTCCGGCCAGCGTGCGGTCGTCTTCGACGGAGGTGACGAGCTCGGGCAGGGCGTCGAAGCGGTAGCCGTCCGAGGTTTCCAAAGCCAGCTGGACCTGGTCCACCGAGTCATCGTCATGCCTCAGGTAGATCGAGCTCGTCGAGCCGAACAGCAGCAGGGCGGCGACCAGCACCGGGACCAGGACCCTCGCCGCGCGGCGGTGGCGCAACCACCGGTCGACGAACGAACCCTGCTCGCTCTGGAAGGCCCTCGCCAGGTAGGAGCCGACCAGCTTCCACAGCGCCGCGAGCGCGGCGAGGGCACCGGCGCCCAGCCCCAATTTTGCAGTCCAGGCGGCGGCTCCCTGACTGACCAGAGGGTAGATGTGGAGGAAGAACCAGTAGCCGAGCACTGCCACGGTCAAAACTGCGAGACCGAGGTTGCGGCGGAAAGGAGCCGCCGGTGGCGGGAAGAGCACGCTCGGTCCCTCCCGAAGGTAGAGCACCGGCACGCCCCAGTCGCGGTCGCCGCCGCCACCCCGGTGGAAGATACCGAGGCGGCCGTCGCTGACCGCGGTGTCGATGGACTTTCCGGCTCCGAGCGCTCGGTAGAAGCGGCGGCTAAAGGCGATGGCGTTGCGATCGCGGACCGTGTACTGCATGCCCACCACCGCCGGGATACCCTGCCGAAAGAGCGCCGAGGCGACGCCGCTCCAGGGCGTCACCGGGTCGCGGCCGGCAGCCTCGCAGGCACTGAGCACGGCGAGGCGAACCCCACGAGCTCCGAGCTCGAGCGCGAGGTTCGTTGCATCGAGCGGGACCGGCCGGCGGTCGTCGCCCGACAGGATCAGGCGACCGCTGCCCTCGATGGTGCCCGGCTCCACACCCATCTCGCGCTCCATCTCGCCGTGGCCGGCAAAGTGGAACACGGTCGCGTCGCCGGTCAGCACCTCCTCGAGCTGGTCGTGGGTGCCCGGGCGAAGGATGTGGAGGTCGATGCCGCCAACGCCGGCGAGGGCCTGGCGGAGGTGGAGCTCCTCGACCGCCAGGTCGAGGGCCGGGAAGGCTGCGTCGTCCACCTCGGAGAGCAAGGCCACCAGCCGGATGTCGCCGGCGAGCATGGGAGTGATCGGGGTCGCGGGTCCCTCGACAATTTCGTGGCGAACCAGCGAGATGCGCGGGTCGAGGGCGAGGAAGCCCTCGGGGCCCTTGCGGCCAGCGGGCATATCGGCGGGGGCCACGTAGACGTACTCCCAGGGGAGGGCGGCCAGCTCCGGAGTGTCGGGCCGGATCCGCAGCCGCAGCCCATCGTCGCTGCCCAGCCGGTCGAGGTTGCGGCGAAAGACCTCGCGCACGGAAAGGGGCAGGAGAAGGCCGGCCAGGTCTTCACCGACTTCGATCAGGCCGCCCAGCTCGAGTCCGCGGCGCTCGAGCTCGAGCAGGCGCCCGCGCAGCCGGCTCGGAAATTGTACCCGCGGCGCGCCGCTCTCGCGCTGTGCGCCTACCGGCGCCCGGGTCACCCGGGTTCGCAGCGATTCGCCGTCGCCATCCCGACGGTAGTCGTAGAGCTCGAGATCGAGGTCGAGGTAGCGGTTCATGCCCCCGCCCCACCGCGGTGCGATTCTTCAGACTGCGTGGTAGGCCTCCAACATGGACAACCACCCGTGGTCGGTGGCGAAGTCCAGCTCGCCGTAATATGCGGACAGGCCGGTCAACGGCGACACAAGGTAGACGGTGACCCCGCGGCAGCCGCTCACCTTCTGCCCGCGATGATGCTCCGCGATCAGCGGTCGCCCTTCGCCAGGGTCGAGGGCCGCGACCACCGCCCTCGCAGCGGCCGGAAGCTCGGGGTCTGCCGATCGCTCGGCCAGCTCGGAGCAAAACTGGCCCAGATCCCACAGGGTGTTGTGCGAGAACCGCGCCGACCGGCGCTGAGCCTGCCAGACATCGGCATACACTGCCGGCATGACCGCCTGCAGCCGCCCGGCCAGGGCATCGACCGGCGTCGTGAGATCGGCGATCCGCGACAGGTCGAGCGCGGCCTGGGTGACGTCCCCCAGATAGCCCCGCTCTGCGTAGGAGTCGACGTAGTCGGACACGATGTGGCGCGCGAAATCCGCGGTCGCCATGCCGGGATCGGCGACCAATCGGTCGAGCACGCGGTCGTACGGCCAACCGTCCGCCGGTTCGTTCTCCTCCGATGCCACGATAAAACGCACATCGTCTCGCAGCTGATAGGCAACCTCGAGGTTGCTCATCAAGCAGGCGTCCATGCCCAACAGGTCGAAGGGCTGGCCAATCGTCTCGGCGCCTCGCGCGATCACCTTCCCCAGCTCGAGGGTGTCGAGCGAGTGACCGGAGCCGTCGTCCGAACAGATCGCTCGCTCGGTCGGGCTGGCGAGGCCAAAGATCCGCTCGAGGGAGGAACTGAAGAAAACTCGCCCGAGAGGACCCGCGGAACGCTCGGCGAGCTCCCGCTCGCTGTATCCGGGCGAGGTTACCGAGCGGGCGATCCGGTCCACCTCGGTGGGCGCCCAGCCGCCACCATGGTTCCACAGGATCAGCGCATAGCGGTCCGCCGGGTAGTGATGGGCTGTCCACGAGATGAAGTCGGACAGCACCGCCGGGCTGCCCGAGTCGGTCTCGCCCAGCGTCTCCACGGCCTCGCCGACGCCATCCCTGGCGATGCGGATCCGGCGAGTGCCGGCATCGCCCGCGTTATCGAACTCGACCACCACCTGGACCCGGTCGCTGGAACCGATCCGCCGCATCTCGGCGAGATCGGCGTCACCGGCCGACGACAGGTTGTTGTCGCCGGCCATGAACACCATGAAAGTCCAGGCCGCTTTCTGCGTCATGGTCGGTCTCCCGGAGGGTCGTTGCCGCCGCCGACTGCCCCGATCAACAAAATCGCACGGCGGTTGGTCCACAAAACGGTTGAGATCCGGTATCTTCAATACGAAGTCTATCACTGCGGAGGCTGGAATGAGTAATGTTACCGACGCGCGCGTGTTCCTTGTGTTGATGGCCGCCCGAATGGTCGGCGACTACCTGTACTCCTGGGGCGGTGAGGAGTCCGACGAGGGGGGGTTCGACTGCAGCGGTTTCGTGTCAATTGCGCTGATGCAGACCGCCCGGGCCTGGCCCACGCTGTACGATGGCGGCCGCTCCACCGCACGCGGGCTGTACTCCTACTTCGACCGCCGAGACTGCCCCGACATCAAGCGCACCAAGGACCTGACACCGGGCTCGTTGATCTTCTACCGGAAGCCGGGGAGAAGCATCTACCACGTGGCCATCCACGCCACCAACGTGCCTGACCTCAAGCTCGATTCCGGCAGCGTCAAGGTGGGCCCGCTGGCCTTCGAGTCCGGAGGCGGTGACAGTACCTCGTCATCGCCGCGCGCGGCGCTGCGGAAGTCGGCCGGCGTTCGGCTGACGGCCAGCGACTACCACGGAACCGGAGTCGACTGGGTGGCCAAGGACCCCTTTGTCCTTCTTTGAAATGTGGACGAATGACCGCGGGTGACGCGGCGCCGCCGAGAGTCTGGTGGTGGTGTAGCGCTCGAGACGTAGACTGCGGAGCCGGCAGTGGCCAGTGGATCATTCCTCGATACGGCCAGGGTGACCGAATTGCCGGCCGGAGTTCGGGCGGAGTTCGAGACGGCGGTCACAATGGGAAAACTACGGAAAACAATAAGGGAGGGACTCATGGCGATCACGATCAACGGCGAGGAGAAACGGATTGGGCTGGCGCTTTCCGGCGGCGGTTTTCGGGCCGCGTGCTTCCACCTCGGTGTCATGAAAAAGCTCGATGACATCGGATTGCTCGACAAGATCGACCTGCTGTCCTGCGTCAGCGGCGGCAGCATTGCCGGCGGGGTGCTGGCCTTAAACTGGGGCACCGGCACGGCGCTCGACAAGCTCGAAGAGTACCTGTCGACCAGGTCGATCGCGGTATCGTCGGTTATCGGCGGCCTGCTGGATCCCTTCGAAGGCAGGGTCGCCAAGCTCGCCCGCTCCTACGACAAGCATCTGTTCGACGGCAAAACGCTCAGCGCGCTTGCCGGCGGGCCGCGAATCTACTTCAACGCCACCAACTTGGCCACCGGCAATCTGTTCTTCTTCGTCGCCGGCGGTGGCAAGCCCGAGGAGATGGGAGAGCACGAGCTGGGGGTGGTCGACGCCGCCGACTTCCCGATCAGCAAGGCTGTCGCTGCGTCATCGGCCTTTCCGCCCGTGTTCCCACCGCTCTGCATCGAGCCGGACGTCTACCCGCCTGCGGCCGCGGTCGAATACGTCACCCTCACCGACGGCGGGGTCTACGACAACATGGGTGTGAGTCCGACCCTGAGGTCCCGCAACGCGCTCGACTACGTGATCATCAGCGACGGCGGCAAGCCCTTCGCGATTGACGACCGACCCACCCAGTCCGGTGCGATCGTGCTCAAGGAGGGCATCGGCATCATGATGGAGCAGATCCGCGGCCTCGAGTTCGACCGCATCGAGCACCGTCACAAGGCAGGTGTTGGACCCAAGCCGCTCTGGTTCTCGATCGACAGCACCGAGGGCGAGGTTCAGGTCGGCGACGCCGCCTTCGCGTCGGCCATCAAGACCGACTTGAAACGGCTCTCGAAGGTCGAAATCTCGATGCTCACCCGGCACGCCGGAGGCCTCGCTGAAGCACGGATTCGGCGCTACGCGCCCGAGCTGATGTGATGCGGGTCGGCCAGCCCGGTTTTCTCACCGGGTTTCGTGACCAGGGCTGCGAAGGGTCGTCAGATGTTGGGTATTTCGCGAATCGGGCGACGCAGGCGTAGTCGCACTACGTTGAGGAACACGATTTGCGAAAAACACGACAGATGGCTGCCATTCGCAGCCCGCAGCAGACACCCGGTGAGAAGACCGGGCTAACCCGGTTGTCTCACCCCACCAGGTATCCCCACACGCTGACCGTTCGAGCGACCGGCGCCCGGTTGTACACGAAGACCTGGATATAGGGTCCCATCACCGGCAGGCGAGCCAGGTAGGAGCTGATGTCCCATTGGCTGCCATGCCAGGCTCCGGCTCCGGAGACCTCGATGAAGTTCGTGCTCTGAGGGCCGGAAAGGTTTTCCTCGAGATTGGCATATCTTCGAGCGCCCATGGTGCCCGTGCTGTCAAACGCGAAAACTACTCCCAGATCGACCGGTGGTTCACCCGCATCTTCCTGGGTGAAGCGCACGAACAGGTTGATATGGCTGTAGCCGTTGACCTTCTTATAGGGTGGCAGGCTGGTTCCGACATTGGGGGCCACTTCCCGGTCGGTCATAAACTTCAGCACCTTGGTGCATGGCTTAGAACAAGGCTGCAGTCTCTTGGTTTTCTCGATTGGCATGAGATACCTCCTTTGTTGATTCGGCTCGATGGTCCAAAACACCAAACCAGGCAGGCGGTGTGATCCCGTTTGCCCGATAGAAACTCCTGAGTCGCTCATAGTTCTCAGCACCTGGGAGCAATCCCAGAAACTCCAGCGCATTGTCTCCTCGGAAGTCCTCCAACTCGTCCTCTGAAAAAAGTTCCGCCTCTGTGAGCACCCGTTCGTAGTTTTCGAGAAACGTTCGGTAACCTCGCATCCTCCTCAGAACGTGCCAGTCGCTGCCGTAGAGGATGCGTTTCTTGATCTTCTCGATGTCGCCCGGGTAGTCCTCCTGCATCTGCCGATATCCCTCGACAAAACTCCTCCTTCCCTTGTCGGTCAACACCCTGTGGTGGGAGACGTCCGCGTAGACGTTGTCGTACTTCACGATCAGCTCGCAGACCTTCTTGGCCCAGCTGTCGTCGCCAGAGAACCCCTGGTCCGGCGCCTGGTTCCAGCCGAAGTGGGCGAGGTTGAGGCGGAGCTTCTTGTATCTGTCCTGGCGCAGGACCTCATCCCAGAACTCTGCTCTTCCAAAATCGAAGCTCGCTCCCGGGTAGGCCTCGATACCGTTCATCACGCAGTGGGCGGTGATGGGCACATCGTTGTCGACGCAGTAATCGTAGAGCTCGCACAGGACCCCGTCGTACTCCTCGCCGTCAAAGAGGTAGGTCATCTTGTTGTTGCGGACGGCAATCCGGCGGCGCTTCAGCGACACTTCGGGATCGGCGTTACCGAGCGGCCGGTAGCCGAGCGAGTTGTAAAGCTTGACGCCGATGAAACCCTTCTCCTCGATCGCCTCTTTCACAAGCGTCATCGGCCGATCGCCCTCGAGCTGGCCGTCGGGATTGATCCTGGCCTTTCGGTAGGCGAGCTCTCGCGCGGGGTCGAAGGGTACGAATGGGTGGATCCTCCCCTTGTGAGGAAGGACTACCTTTTCGAAGACGGTGTCGATCTGGTCGCCGAGACGGTTGTCCATGCTGTTGGCGAACCAGTACTCGTAGTCGATCATCAGCGGTACGAAGAGATCGACATCCCCCCAGGTCTCAGTCAACAGTTTGGCGTTCGTCTCCGAGCAGCTCGAGAGCGAGTCCTCCCAGTCGAGAAATTTCTGATTGGCGAGAACGCCGTAGAACCACAGCATGAAGGTGTAGAACCTCCCTCTCTTCGTGTCCGTATCCAGCTGTCGTGTGACGCATCGCTCTCGCGCCCGTTTCGCTACGTACCCGAAAAGCTGAGGCATGGGGAAGACCGAGATCATCAGGTCAAACACCGCGGGGAGCTGGCGCTCCGAGCGCCTCGACAGCAGGTAGCCCTCGAGCGGGATGTCCAACGCGCTGAAGATGTGGGTATGAACGTCGATGATGGGTGACGACATCGGAGCCCCCTCTGGTGCGCCGACCCTTGTAGTTAGGGCAGCCGCAGAGAAGCGATTATTCGCTGATCTCTCTTGAACATCGAGCTGCGCCGGGATCGACGCATCACCCAAACGGGTGAGAGGCAGCCGATTGCCCTGGGCTACCGGATTTGTCGCGGCTTCAACGCCTGCATGTCGAAACCAGAGGATTCGGCAGGGCCCTCGACAGGCGCCACGCAGGTGAGAATGAGAGTCAGCAGCTCACTCTGGCTTCTCGTGTCAGTCTTCTGAAAGATACTGGAGAGCTGCGAGTGGACGGTGTTGCGCGATAGGTCGAGCTTTTCAGCCGCGGCGGTGAGGCCTCCCCCTTCCAGGAGCTGCGCCACCAGGCAGACCTCGGCGTCGGTGAGGCCATACAGGTCGCCGAAGAGGTGGTCGATCGGGCTCTGCGCTTTCTCGGTATCGGTGATGAACAGCACTGCAGTGGCGCCACTGCCATCGCTTGGTTGGCACCGCCTCGGCAGTGGGAGCACTACGACGTGAAAATCAGGCAGTCCCGACGGCCTCGAGAGGCGGGCCGTACCCGCCCCAGACGGCTCCATCGCCGGGCCGTTTGAACAGACGCGACGGATGGCGTCGCGCAGATTCCTGGTTTCGTTCATTCTGTCACCCGCCAGCGCATCGGCCAGCAACACGAACCCGTCCTCCATTCCCGCGATGCGTTCGGCCTCGCGGTTGTTCATGACGGGGGCGCCTCTCACATCGAGAAGCACCACACCGACCGCCACCCTGTCGAATGCGCCGATCGCCATCTTGGCTTGAAACTCGGCCTGGTGGATTCGGTGGTGGACGGTCACCGCCCGTGTCACGTGCGGTAAAAGGCCTGCAAAGTCGTGCACATCATGGATCGAAAAATCGTGCGATCGGTCCGAGCGGGCCATCCACAGCGAGGCGTGAACCTCCGGCGTGTTCAAGACCGCCGCGCCGGCAATGTAGGAAAGGTCACTCGGTTGGAGGAGGCACCGGTAGACGGTGGTCCGGTGAAAGGGCTTGCCGCGAAACGACCGCGCACTCGAGACGATGATGCCGGCCGGGCCGTCCATCGATTCGCGGATCATTTCGTCGTCGTTGAGGTGGTTGCCGGCATACGTACCGAGGGCATAGGGGTCGAAACCGATCGCTTCGATGATGCGGAGACCGCCTGCCGAGAAGTTGCCGTAGACCAGCAGCATTGCGTCCGCCTCGAGCAACTCACTCGCAGCATCGAGCGCGTTGCTCCACAGCTTTGGCTCGGACGCGGCGTCGTAGAAGCGGCCAATGACGACCTCGGGATCGATCTGCCGCTCCATCTCAACTCCCGATTGGCCCGCACTTCTCACCGGGTTTCGTGGCGAGGGCGGCGAGGTGCCGCGCCCAGCTG
>CAYPBC010000058.1:0-8752 GCA_964408845.1 uncultured Thermoanaerobaculia bacterium | reverse complement strand
TGCGATCCTCCTCAATACAACCGGGCTATATGTCCTGATCCGGAGACGGCAGCTGAAGCGCAGAGTACTCCTCGAGAGCGAACCGATCACTCATTCCGGCAAGGTGGTCCACGATCAGCCGCGCGAACCCGGGAGACGCATGGTACCGTTCGGCGACGACCGCCGCAACACGCTTCAACTCCAGATCACGGAGGTACGGCAGCCCCAGCTCCTCCGCCGCTCGAAGCAGGAGATAATCCGGTAACACCGACGGCTCGCTCCAGAACGCCTTGAAAAGCGCCGTGAGGACCCTACGCGCTCGCCAGTCCTGGCGGCTCACCGGGGCCTGGTTGATGATCCGCGAGTAGATGAAGGATTTGAGCTCGGTGAACAGCTCCTCCACCTCGTTCGAAAACCAAATAGTTGTCTGCGAAATCTCTCGCGCACGGTCGGTGAATTCCTGGTGGCCGGAGATGCCGTGGCGTGCGCAGAAACCTCCGATACGAGCCGCCGAGGTCGTCACCACGTCATTGACGAACAACCGGATGATACCCCGCACGAGGGTGTTCTGTCGGTCCCACGGACGCTCATCCATATAGCCTGGACCGGTCTCGTCCATCACTCGGTGCGTCACGGCCAGCTTCTCCGCCTCCTCAAGAGCAACCGAGGAGGCCCGCAAGCCGTCCTCGAGATCGTGGGTCTGCTGGGCAATCTCGTCCGCGACCGCCACTGCTTGTCCCTCGAGGTGGCAGGGAAGGTCGAGGTGAAGACCGTCGCGCTGGGGTAGCGGAAATGCAAAGCTCATTTTCCACGAAGTGTGTTTGAGGATCGCCTCCCTAACCTGGTCGGTGAGGTTGATTCCGGGCTGCGCGTAACGGCGCTCGAACAAATCCACGACCCTCAATGACTGGTAGTTGTGCTTGAACCTGCCGACCTCGCCAACGACTGACGCCGGCAGCACGATCTCGGTATTGGCGCCGCGCAGGATCTCGTCGAGCACGGACTCACCGGTGTGGCCGAAGGGTGTGTGACCCAGGTCGTGGCCCATGGCTGCAGCCTCGGCCAGGTCCTCGTTGAGACCGAGTGCCCGGGCGATGGTCCGCGCGAGCTGGCTGACCTCGAGGGTGTGGGTGAGGCGGGTTCGCGGATGGTCGCCAACGTGGGGAACGAAGACCTGGGTCTTGTGTTTCAACCTTCGGAAGGCGCGGGCATGGAGGATGCGGTCGCGGTCGCGCTGGAATTCGAGGCGAACATCGCCGGGATGTTCGATCTCGCGCCGTCGTCGTTCCGCCTCGGTCGAGCGGATGGCGACCGGCGACAGGCGGCGCGCTTCCTCCTCCTCAAGAGATTCACGAGTGTTCGGAAAATATTCGCTCATCACACTCCATCCTCATCCACCAGCAGTTCACCGACCAGCCGGATACTGCCGGCGGCCAGCACCGGATCGCCCAACATTTCGAGACATCCCAGCGGCGTTTCAGCCACCTTCGCCCCTTGGAAGGCGGCAACCAGGTCCTCGACGGGCATCGCCCGCTCATCGGCCAGCGGACACACTGCAACCTCGGCGACGCACGGCCTCAGAACCGCCGCCATCTCGCCGACAGGTTTGTCGTCGAGGCAAGAAAAAATAAGATTGAACCTGCGGTCAACGTCACCAAGGAAATGGGCCAGGGCACGCGCCGCCTCGAGATTGTGGGCACAATCCACGAGCACCTCGCGGCCCGCCACCCTGTGCGTGCTGAGGCGACCCGGCCATCGCAATTTTCCCAGTCCCTCCAGCACGCGTTGAGGATCGAGTTGGGACATCCAACCGACCTCAGTCGCCTGTTGGGCCAGCGCCAGGGCTAGCTGGAGGTTGTCGCGCTGGAACCTCCCCGGCAATGGCATCTCCGCGGTCACTTTTCTATCATCCCACCGTAGCCTCACCCGGCCGCCGGGACCTCCGACACAATCGACGAGTGAACTCGCCGGTACCGCATCGGGCGCACTGAGATCGGCGAAGAGATCGCGATCCACCCCCCGGCTGACAACCGCGCGTTCGGCAGCAGCGAGCGCCCGACCCTTGTCGCGGGCGATTGTGCGGCGGTCATCACCCAACCAACGACGGTGGTCACTGCCGACGTTCGTAAGACCGGCGATGGCGCTGCCTGCAACACGGGTTGCATCCCAGGAGCCGCCCATTCCTGCCTCGAGCACGGCCACCTCCACTCCGGCATCGGAGAATATCTCGAACGCGGCTGCGGTCAGAGTCTCAAAGTAGGTGAGGTCGGCGAAGCGATCGAGCAGCGCCAGCCGCCGGCCAAGCTCGGCCGTGCTCACCGGCCGGCCGTCCAATTGCACACGTTCTTCAACCCGGATCAGGTGAGGGGAGGTGAAAAGCCCGGTCGCCACACCGTGGGCACTCAGCACCGCTGCGAGCATCGCCGCAGTCGATCCTTTGCCGTTGGTGCCGACAACGAGAATTGAGCGAAGGCCTTTTTGAGGATCACCAAGCTCCGTCAGGGCCCGCTTCAGGCCATCCAATTGGGGCCTGATTCGGCCCGCCTGCCGGCGGTTGAGGATCAGCGCAGGAGCGACAGACATCTGGCGAGGGTGGTCTTGAGCTCGGGTCGCGGCACCACCATGTCCAGCATCCCGTGTTCAAGCAGGAACTCCGATCTCTGGAAGCCCTCCGGCAGAGTCTGGCGAATCGTTTGCTCGATCACTCGCGGACCCGCAAAACCGATGAGGGCGCCGGGTTCGGCAATGTTGATATCACCGAGCATGGCGAAGCTGGCGGTCACGCCTCCGGTCGTCGGGTCTGTGAGCACCGAAATGAAGGGCAGGGCCTTGGCTCGCATCCGCGCGAGACCCGCAGAGATCTTGGCGAGCTGCATCAGCGACAGGATGCCCTCCTGCATGCGGGCGCCGCCGGAACATGAAACGATGACCAGTGGCAATCGGCGGTCGAGGCATCGGTCGACCGCTCGCGCCAGTTTCTCGCCGACAGCCGAGCCCATTGAACCGCCCATGAAACCGTACTCCATGGCCGCTACCAGGGTCGGGATCTTGCAGATCTCGCCCTGGGCCACCACCACCGCGTCCGAGCCGTTGAACTTCTTGTTGTATATCTTGAGCCGCTCGATGTACGGCTTGGAGTCGACGAAACTCAACGGGTCAGATGAACGGATCTTGCCAAAAAACTTCTTGTAGCGGCCGTTGTCGAAGAGCATCTGCAAACGAAGGTCGGCCGAGATCCTGAAATGATGGTTGCAGCGAGGGCAAACGTGCGAGTTGCCCGTCACCTCGCGGTGATAGAGAGTCTCCCGACAATCGGGGCACTTGATCCACAGACCTTGCGGTCCGGTCGTGTCATTGGCCATTCACTGCTCCGTCTCTGCCTGGCCGGACCGTCGTTCAGGTATCGTCACTCTCCAGGTCATTAGGAATTCCCAGACGCTGACAGGCGGCGTCGTACATCTGCCGGGCCGCTTTTTGCGCATGTTGGAGGTCGGAAATTTTCTCTTTGACCTTACCGAGCTCGACCTGAATCAGACCTTCGAGATCCTGAATCTCCGCCTTGGTCTGTTGCAGCGCATCCTCATAGAACTTCTTCTGGGTTTCCGAAAGACCAGTCATCTTCTCCTCCATTCATCGCAATCGGAACGGCACACGAATTGGCACCCACATCCGTACCTTGACACCTTTTTTGGTAGCCGGTTTGTAACGCCACTTCACGACCGCATTTTCGGTCGCCTCTTCGAAACCGACGTTCTTGCGCGAGACATTGACGATCCTCACATCCTCAACGACGCCGTTGATGCCAACCAGGGCCTCGGCATCCACCAAGCCGTCCACCTTCATCAAGCGCGCCTTCGCCGGGTACTCCGGTTGCTCCATATAAATGGCTGTCGGGACGATCACACCCGGCCCCGGGGTGACGATGTCACCTTCACGAACCGAAGGTGTCGGGGTCGGTGGAATCGGGGTAGCAGTCGGCGGGATCGGAGTTGCGGTCGGCGGCGGGGTCGGGGTCAATGTCGGCTCGGGCGTTTCGGTCTCGGTGGGGGTCGAGGTCGGTGGGACCGGGGTCGAGGTCGGGGTCGGGAACTCCTCCTCGAGACGTTTCCGCAATCCTTCCTCTTGCTTCAGAATCTCGGCCGCCGCTACGTCTCGAGCTTGTGCGATGAGCTCTTCCTCGGAAAGCAGACCGGCGGCCGGTTCTGGTGTCCGAGTCGCGGTCGGGACGACGGCAACGCCACGGGAAGGCGGCTGCGCATCGGGCCCCTTGCCACGGTAGATCAGCCAGCCGCCGACCACCACCACCGCAGCCAGCATCAGCCCGCCGAGCAGAATCCACAAACGCTTGTTCTCCACCCCGTCTGCGGCCTCCGACCACCCTGTGCCGCTGTCCTCGATATCGAGGGCGGCCGCCGCCGGTTCCAGTTCGGAGCCGGAGCCGAGGACACGTTCGAGCTCGTCATCGACCACGAACAACGGGTCTTGTCCATCTTCCATGGGCGGTGGCGTGATAGGGATTTCGGGTGGCGGGGGGGGCGGTGGTTCCTGAGGCGGCTCCTGCGGCGGCGGAACAACTGCCGTATCGACAGGTGGGGCTACGGGCGTCGTCCCACTCCCCCCATCGTCACTGAGCTGAACCAGGAGCCCTGCGACCGACTCTCGATCCGGCGACCAGTCGTGATCTCGTAATATTCTCTCGACATCTCGCTGGAAATCCTGGGCCGACTGATACCGCTCCTCTCGATCAGCATTCAGTGCGAGGAAGACGATGCGGTCGATTTCAGCATCGATGTCGGGGTTCTT
Organism: uncultured Thermoanaerobaculia bacterium; assembly: GCA_964408845.1. Lineage (GTDB taxonomy): Bacteria > Acidobacteriota > Thermoanaerobaculia > Thermoanaerobaculales > Sulfomarinibacteraceae > Sulfomarinibacter. Next base: position 3,970 of record CAYPBC010000058.1, on the reverse strand, counting down.
TGTTGATGGAGGGGGAATGATCGGGTCTCGGACCTGCTCCAGAACCGACAGCTCGGAATCTCCGGCAAAGACCTTCTCCGAGGTCAGCATCTCGTATAGAACCAGCCCGAGCGAGAAAATATCGGACCGGTGATCGATGTCCTTTCCCCAGGCCTGCTCAGGCGACATGTACTGGAGCTTGCCCTTGAGCGCTCCGGCGCGGGTTTGCGAGGCCTTGGTTGCAGCCTTGGCGATCCCGAAGTCGCAGAGCTTGACGTCGCCTGCAAACGAGATGAGAACATTTTGCGGTGACACGTCACGGTGGACGAGGCCGAGGTCACGATTCTCGAAGTCGCGCTTCCTGTGGGCGTAGTCGAGGGCGGAGGCGAGCAGAGTCGTGATGTACAGAGCGAGGCTGATCGGTATGATCACATCGCGCTCGTTGCATTCTTCCAGGATCGATCGAAGGTCGCGGCCCTCGATGAATTCCATCGCAATGTAGTGGGAGCGATCGACCTTTCCGAGATCGAAGATCTGAATAATGTTGTTGTGGCTGAGCTGGGCTGCGAGTTTCGCCTCGTCGATGAACATGCGGACAAACTCGTCACTGTCCGTCAAGCTGGAGATGATCCGTTTGATGGCAACCGTCTTTTGGAAACCCTCCATGCCCATCATCCGCGCTCTGTAGACATCGGCCATTCCACCGGTGGCGATGTGCTCCTCGATCATGTACTGACCGAATGTGTCTCCGGTGGAGGGCGCCGGACCCTTGGCGGTGGGCGCCGGATCGCGGGAAGGTGGCTCAGGATCCGGTGGCGGGGGCTCGAGAGTCCCTTCTGCCGGTGCGGATGCCTCCCCTGCGGGAGGGGGGGGCGCAACGGCCTGAGAAGGGCTCTTGGGGGCGGAGGGGGATTCTGAAACGGCGGGTTCCTCCGGCGGAGCGGGCTGCGCCGGTACGGCAGATGTCGTGACATCGAGCCCGGACAGGGTTTCCTCGAGCAGCTTGTCAACGTCGGTCTCTGCCATGCGTGTGGCGCTAGCTTTCGGTTGGTGCCTGCCACTTTCCACAATGTCGGCCAGTGCCGCGTCCACCCGGGAGGGGTCGGGGATCGGGGTCGGAGGCGGCACGTCAGCCGGCTTTTTCACCGGTTGCTGTTCGCCGCCCTCGATATCCGACAGGATGTCGCCGAAGAGATCATCGGACGTTACAGCAGCCTGACCGTCATCGAGGCCCGCACTGCGGCGCAGTGCTTCGAGCATTTCTTGTGGAATCGCCTGGGTCGCTGCCGAACTCGGCGCGTTGAGAACCAGCTCCTCCACCCGTTCGCTCAAAGCGTCCGCACCGAAGGGCCGTTCGAGAATGTCCTGCGCCCCGTAACGAACCGCATCCTCCTTCGGATTGTCACCGCGATAACCGGACATCAGGATCAGGAACGGGGTCGCCCGCAGTCCGGCACGCGCCCGAAGCTGGGTGATGGCGTCTTCGATCTTGAGATTCGGCAGCACCGAAGTCATGATGACAATAGTTGGTTCGAGGGTGGCGCACAGGTTGACGGCCTCATCCAAGGTGCTGACGATTTCCAACCGATATCCGGACGCAGCCAGGGCTGTGCGCACGTGCTCGACGTATCGCGGCTCGTACTCAACAACAAGAATACTGACGTTCATTGACCCGCCCTCGGAAGCTCCCAAGGTCGAAGACCCCGTACTTCATTATGTGCGACGGGCTTGCAAAGTCAACCGGCCGCGCAGACTCTCTGTGGTGGACGGTATAATGCCGACACCCCCCGTCATCGGCCATCGAGCGCGGCGGGGAGCAAGCGCGATAGACAGTTTATCCGTGAGGAGGCGTCATGTCGGGCCACAGCAAGTGGAGCACAATTAAACACAAAAAAGGGAGAGCCGACGCCAAACGTGGCAAGCTCTTCACCAAGATTATCCGCGAGATCACAGTCGCCGGGCGCGAAGGTGGCGGTGACATCGACAGCAACCCGCGGCTGCGCGCCGCGGTCGCCGCCGCCAAAGCCGCCAATATGCCCGCGGACAACATCAAACGGGCCGTCCAGCGCGGCACCGGTGAGCTGCCCGGTGTGAACTATGAGGAAATGAGCTTCGAGGGTTATGGTCCGGGCGGGGTCGCTGTGATGTTGGAGCTGCTCACCGACAACCGGAATCGATCAACGCCGGAGATCCGCCATCTCTTCTCGAAAAACGGTGGGAATCTCGGAGAAAACGGCTGTGTGTCCTGGCTCTTCACCCGACAGGGTCTGATTCTGGTCCCGCGTGCTCCGGAGATGGATGATGACCAGGTGATGGAAGTTGTTCTGGAGGCGGGCGCCGAGGATCTCGACATCGAGGACGAGGACTACTACCGTGTGTTCACATCCCCCGATGAGCTGCACGCGGTCAAGGAGCGTCTCGAGACCGCCGGGCTCGAGGTCGAGGCCGCACAGATGGATATGGAACCCTCCAACACCACTCGGCTCGAGGGCAAGGCCGCACAGCAGATGATCCGCCTCATGGAGGCCTTTGAAGATCACGATGACGTTCAAAACGTGTGGGCCAACTTCGACATTGACGACGAGCTGTTAGCGGCAGAATGAGCTACCGCGTTTTCGGTGTCGATCCCGGATCACGGGCAACCGGCTGGGCGCTCGTGGTCGCAGAGGGCAACCGATACCATATCGAATCGGCAGGGGTCGTGCGTCCGCGCGGCACCGGGCGACCGCAGCGCCTCGCCGATCTCCACCGCCATCTGGAGTCCATTGTCGAAGATCTCGCCCCTGACTGCGCGGCGGTCGAATCGTCGTTCTCCGGCATCAACCCGAAGTCCGGACTCGCTCTCGCCGAGAGCCGGGGAGTGATCCTCGCGGTACTGGGATGCAAAGATCTTGACGTCAGCTCGTATAGCCCGGCCCAGGTCAAATCCGCCATTGTCGGGCACGGTCGGGCAGAGAAACGACAGATCCAATACATGGTGACGCGACTCTTGAATCTCGACGTCTCACCACAGACGGACACCGCCGACGCCATGGCCGTAGCCCTCACCCATATCCACCTCGGGGCATCGAAACCAAGATGAGAGGTTCTCACCGGCGATTTGCACCATTCACATCTCGTCCGGCAGAATCGCTCCTTTCACGTTGAAAAAATCGCCGTTGACGACCCCCGGGGCTCGTGTTACGATGCCCTGCCTTCATTCTCGAATGAGGCAGAGTAACCGTATTGATCCAGGAGGTTCGGAAGTACTCGAAACAAAGGGTCGATGCGAAAAGAAACCTGGATGAGCGTGGAACTCATCCCCGCCTGTGGACTCTAAACAAGAGGAGGCAACGCCGTGACTGGACAGGTAGCAGAGTATTTTCGCCAGGGTGGAATTTTCATGTGGCCGCTTCTTTTCTTCTCGGTGCTCGCCACGGTTGTGGCAATCGAGCGCTTCATCGTCTTTTCCAAGGCCAAGATCAACGTCAACGCGTTTTTGACCAAGATCCGCAAGGCGTTGCTGGTCAACCGCAACGTCAAAGAGGCGATCAAGGTGTGCGAACAGAACAAGAGCCCTGTCGCCTCGGTGATGAAGGCCGGTCTGCTCCGCTACGGCCAACCCCGAGAGGAAATCGAAAAAACCATCGAGAATGCCGCACTCTATGAACTCGACCGATTGGAGAAGCACCTCGGCATTCTTGGTACGACAGCCAACGTGGCGCCCATGCTCGGCTTCCTGGGCACCGTGGCGGGCATGATCAAGTCCTTCGCGACTCTTGCCGAGCAAGGTCTGACCAACCCCGCCGCGGTTGCGGTCGGAATCTCCGAGGCGTTGATCACGACCGCAACCGGTCTTATCATCGCTATCCCGGCACAGTTGGTCTACAACTGGTACACCACCAAGATCACCCGCTTCGTGCGTGACATCGAGACGGCATCCAATATGCTGGTCGAGACCTTTATCGAGATGGACAGCGAGCGTTACGGTCAAGGGGGCGAGGGCCAGGCC
>CAYPBC010000057.1:0-8844 GCA_964408845.1 uncultured Thermoanaerobaculia bacterium | reverse complement strand
GGCTACGAATCTGTCGCTCCTTCGGAGCTCAAACCAGGGCTTCACTCCGGAGAAATCGCACGGATTTTCTCCTTCGATGTCCCCCGAAGAATCGCGGGTGGGGCGCTGATCACTGATTACTGATCACTTTCTTCTGGCCCGTTTCCACTGTCGTTGAAGACCTGATTTCGGAGGAAGGCCTCCGGATCCCACGGCGGCGGCTCGCCGCCCAGCCACTGGTGGAACCAGTCGAGGTGGACCAGGTAGTAAAACGCCATCTCGTACCAGCTCGGCCAGTGCCCGGCACCCGGGAAGACCACGAGGCGGGACGGCACCTCCCGCACCTGGAGGTCGGTGAAGAAGTGAAGGCTCTGAGTGTAGGGAACCCGATAGTCGCCCTCGCCGGTGATCACCAGGGTGGGGGTTTTGAAGTTCCCGGCGGAGACCGACGGAGACCATCTCTCGTAGTGATCCGATGCCCACGGCAGTCCGCAGAGATCGTGCTCGACGAACCACAGCTCCTCGGTCGCGCCCCACATCGAGCGAAGATCGTAGACCCCCATCATCGAGGCGATGGTCTGGAAACGATCGGTGTGACCCGCAAACCACATCATCATGTAGCCGCCGTAGGACCAGCCCATGGCACCGACCCGGTCGGCGTCGACATAGGGCAGGGCCTCGAGGGCGTCGGTGGCCTTCATGAGATCGTCATAGACCCGGCCGCCCCAGTCGCAGGTGATGGCGTCGATGAAGTCCTGACCGAAACCGGCCGACCCCGTGGGATTTGGAAAGGCCACCACATAGCCCTTGCCCGGATAGACCTGCCAGTCACCGCGGTATCGGTCCTTCCACGGTGAGCTCGGGCCGCCGTGGACGTTGAGGATCAGTGGGTACTTCTTCTTGGGGTCGAAATCGTGCGGTGTGACCACGAAGACCTGGATCTTCCGGCCCCCGGCGCCATCGACCCACATGACCTCTGCGGGACGGATGTCGACCTCGGCAGCGAGCGCGTCGTTGAAGTGGGTCAGCCGCCGCGCATCGCCGCCCGCAACCGGCGCCGAGAAGAGTTCGGGCGGCGCCCCGACCTTCGATCGGACATAGACGATCGACCGGTCGCCGTCCGCCAGCCCCCAACCGGCGACCGAACCGTCGGCAAAGATCTTCTCCACCCCACCGCCCTCCAGATCCAGCCGATAGAGCGGCGTCTCCCCCCGCTCGTGGCCGGAGAAGTAGAGCCAGCGTTCGTCCGCCGACCACTCGAGATCGTTGATCCAGTTGTCGAAGTTCGAGCGATCGGTGAGGTAGCGGGTCGTCTTCGACCTTCGATCATACAGAGCGATGCGGTAGAGATCGGACTCGTGGCCAGCCGTGGCCTGGCTGCGGAAGGCAATGTAGCGGCCGCTCGGCGAGTAGACCGGGTCGCCGTCCCAGCCGTGGTTGTCGGGGGTGATGTTGACCGCCTGTGGATCGGCGGTCTCGAGATCGAGGGGAATCAGCCACAGATCGGAGTCAGTCGAGCGCGCTTGGTCGCGATCGTGGTTGGAGACCACGCAGAGCTCGGTGCCGTCGGGCGAGAAGGCGTAGCCGCCGGCGCCGCCGAGAGAAAAGGTCGGGCTGTCCCAGCGCCCCGGCGTCAGATCGCGAACCACCTCGCCGCTTGCCGCGTCCACGAGCAGCACGTGCACGTATTTTCCGTCCCGCCACGCGGTCCAGTGGCGGTAAAGCAGCTCGTCGGTCATCCGCGCCGTCAGCGGCCCCGCGGCCACCGAGTCGGCGATCGTCTTGTTGCAGTCGGCGTCGTAGCCGCACTCGGGGTAGACCTCGGTCTGGACGGCGAGAAAAACTCCGTCGGGCGACCACACCGGCCCCGAAAGGCCCATCGGGTAGTTGGTCAACCGCCGCGCCTCGCCGCCGTCGATCGCCATCAGATAGAGCTGCGACCCCTCGCCCCTGTCGGAGACGAAGAGCAGATTCTTCCCGTCGGGAGAGAAGACCGGCGACGAATCGTGGTGACGGCCGCGGGTCATCTGCCGGAGACCGCTGCCGTCGGCCCCCATCATCCAGATCTCCGACCAGCTCTCGCCCGCCTCGAGCTCGTAGCGGGTGACGACAAATGCGACCTCGGCGCCGTCGGCACTCACCGTCGGTGAGCCGACCATATTGGTGCGGTAGTAGTCGGCAATCTCGAATGCCCGCTTGCCTTCGCTCGCTTTGGCAGCATGTGGGCTGGAAGCAACGACACACGCAAAGAGGACGACTTCACATAACCTGGATATTTTCACCAAAACCTCCAACGAGCGGCGACATGATACCCCACGTCCGAACGCCCACAGATGACACAGATATGCACAGATCGGATCCATCGTTTCCCTCCGTGTGTGCGGTTAGGCCTATCGTCCGACTCATCTGTCTCTATCTGTGTCATCTGTGGGCTTGTGTCCCCGATGAGACTGAATCTACGGTTTCTCCTCCCGAAATCAGCTAGGATGCCCCTCATGTGCGGTCGTTTCTCCCTCATCGTCGACGCCTCGGTGCTGGCCGGGGTCTTCGAGATCGATCCACCCGGAAAACTCAAACCGCGCTTCAACATCGCCCCCACCCAACGCATCCCCATTGTGCGCGCCGGCCGCGAGCAGCCGCGAGAATGGGCCGAGGTCCGGTGGGGCCTGATCCCATCGTGGGCCAAGGACCCGAAGATCGGCGCCCGGATGATCAATGCCCGCGGCGAGACGGTGGCCGAAAAGCCCTCCTTCCGCTCGGCGGTCAAGAACCGCCGCTGCCTGATTCCGGCCGACGGCTTCTACGAGTGGGTCAAGACCGACGGGGGAAAACAGCCCCACTACATCCATTTCGCAGACGGCCGGACCTTCGCCTTCGCGGGCCTCTGGGAGCGGTGGCACAAGGGAGGCGATGAGCCCCTCGACACCTGCACCATCATCACGACCACCCCGAACGACATCGTCGCCGGTCTCCACGACCGCATGCCGGTGATCCTGCCACCCGAGGTTTTTGCAGAGTGGCTCGAACCGCAGCCCCTCGCCCCGGAGCGTCTGCAGGACCTGCTCGTGCCATGCCCAACCGACGGCATGGAGGCCTACCCGGTCAGCACCCACGTCAACAAACCCGCAAACGACGATCCCGAGTGTGTTGTCAGGCTGGGTTGAGTGGGTGGAACGCGTCGCTCGGCCTCCGCGAAACTTCAGACAACAAACCTTGAAGTCGTATCCCTTGCCATCAGGTGGACGGTTCGAACCCAGAACACGACCCGCTCCCAGTCGGTGGTCATGGCGCTGTTCTGACAGATGTCGGTGCACTTGTAACAGCGATTGCAGAGATTCCTGTCGATGACAATCGTGCCCGTATCGTCGTTCGAGATAGCCCCAGAATCACAGGCGTTCAGACAGCCGTAACACCTCTCGCAGTTGATCTCGAGATGTTCGACCCAAGGCATAAAATCCTGCCGCATCCGGTGCGACGAGATCCGGTTCATCACGTCCGCGGTCAATCCGCGGGTGTGAAGCGTCTTCAACCGCTCGATCTCGATCGGCCTGGTCTGTTTCTCTTCGACCTTCGCCGCGACTGTCATCAACGCCTCGCGAAAGTCATGTAACGCTTCGGGATCCGGCTGTCCCTTTCCAAAGGCCTCTTCCATATCACCCAGGCGTGGGCCGCCGTCCACCTTTGCGGAGTGGGGCGCGGCAATTTGGGCGCCGCCGAGAATGTTGCAGTTCTTGTCGGCCAATTCCATGGCCAGGGCCCAGGGAACGCTGTTGCAGACGCATCTGCCAAAGGTCGTAAACACAAAGGCCGGCGTTTTTCGAAAGACCGGGAGGCGCCGGATCATGATTCTGGCGGTGGTGGGGATATCCCAGTACTGCACCGGAACACCGAGGACGATCAGATCCGCGTCGACCGCATGCCGTCCTCTTTCGAAATTTCGAAGATTGACCAGTTCGGCGCCCCAGCCGTGTGCCACGAGGGCCTCCCGCGCCACCCTCGCCACCTTGCGCGTGTTGCCGGAAAAGGAGGCGTACAGGATCGAGGCCTTTTTCGGGATTAGCGATTTTATCGAGGGCCTCCAAGATCGGCATTCCAACGGGGAGGAAGCGAAGATTCGTGGCTTTCCGGCGCCGGCTTTCACCGGGTGTGGCTCTGTCGGTGCACCACAGAATATGGGTTCCAGAACCCTATTAATCAAGCCCGCTCTTCTCACCGGATGCCTACTGCGGACGACTAATGGCAGCCGAACCCACCTTGCAGCGATCGCACCTCGTCGGGGTCGATCTTCCACCGCTCACACAGGGCTCTCGCCAACTCCTCGTACCGCGCGCCGGTGACGGCGTCGGCCCCAGTTGGGATTGCCGTCCGGTAGGCCTCTTCCAGACGCTCGTGCTCCTCCGGCGGTAGGATCCGGTCGGCCATGTTGAAGAGGATGCCGTCCTCCTTCTGGATATGGGCTTCGAGAAGATCGGCATATGCCAGGGCGTGCTCCACGACTGTGGCGCGGGCTGGGCCGTCACCCTCCGCGGCCGCTTCGAGGTGCTCGGCCATCGCGCCGACGTGGGAGCGGCCGATCTCGTGCTCCTGCAGCATCACACCCACGGGCCCGCCCTCTCTCGGCACGCCCGCCGCCTCGAGGGCGGGGAAGAGATGAACCTCTTCCTTGGCATGGTGCCAACCGTCCGCGTAGTTCCGGATGAAGTCCAACCCCTGACTGAAAGTATCCGCGTCAAAGCTGTCCTCGCGCCGGGCTGCGTCACACGCCACGCGAAGGCAGGCGATCACACTCAAGATCCTCTCGTGCTCGGTGCGAAGAGCTGTCGTTGCTGTCATATATCCTCCAACTCACCACATGATCCAGCCACAGCCCGGATCATGCATTGACATGGGTCAAGTATGAGGTGGTTTCGGTGCCAGATGACCAGTTGCCAAGATAACCAAATTCTAGATTCGGCATCTGCTAAAATTTAATCACGAAACAAATCGAGTAGGTGGAGTCTCCGCCCAGGAAGTGATGTGTGATGAAATATAGAATTTTGCCAATCTTGCTGATAGCCCTTTTCTCAGTGGCTGTTGCTGCTCAAGTGACAATCCAGCCGGAGAAGAAGGAGTTGATCCGTGCCAGCGAAAACTTTGATCTCAAGCTGGATACTGGCGAGGAAGTCCTCAGCTTACCTGCTCAGTATTTCGAACCGAATTCCAGATCGCCCTATGTTTTAGGCCGATCGAGGCCGGGAGCAAAGCCGATGGAGTTCACAGCTTCTTTGAATTTGCCCCATGGCGCCAGAATCACCAGATGTGTGATGATTTATCAGGATAATGAGCGCAGCAAGGATGTTGAAGTGAGGTTAATCCGGACTCCTACCTTCGAAGCTGACCCCGAGAAAAGTAAAGACGATCAGGAACTGCTGAGCCTTAAATCGACAGGCGAGACCAGAAGATGGAGGATTGAAGAAAGAAGGCCAGCTAGCCCGATACTAATAAATAACCTGACTGGTAGCTACTACATCAAGGTGATCATGGGTTACGGGCCAAGACTGAATAACGTTAAGGTGTTCTACAAGTAGCTGGAGCGCATTATGCGCTGGATTTTTCCTCAAATCCGGCCCCGCAATTCCCATCGGGGCACTACAGTGCCTTGTACCTCCCGGTCGGGACCATCACCGGTCGAGCGATCCGAACGAGGATCAATGCACGCTATGTGACCTGCCCCCGAATCCTGTACCAGCTAGACGTTGAGAGTCGAGGTTTCGGTAGCTTCCTATTGGTGGGCCTCCTAGCCCGCTCGGTAGCCGTGCCTCCGAATGACTACGACGGCTCCATCTCACAGATGATCCGGCCCCTCCACTCGACCACCCGCCACAGCCCGCCCATCAGCCTCAATTCGGCCAGTGCAGCCCCAGCGCCCTCGCCAGGAAGGTCGCCATCTGGGCTCGGGTGACTGCGGCAGTCGGGCGGAAGGTGCCGTCTGGGAATCCTGTCGTAATCCCGGAAGCGGCAAGAGCCTCGATCTCCTGGAAGGCCCAGAAGGAGGGAGAGACATCGGGAAATGTTGCAACGCCCGGGGCCGGGCTGATCTGCAGCTTGTAGTAAACCCTCATGCCCTTGACACGAATGTCCTGGCCAGTGTTGTTCATGTCGACCAGGGCGAAGAGGTACCGGTCGGATTCGACGAGATCCCCGGGAGACCGATCTGCGTAGACCGAGTAGTAACCCGCACTCGTGGGGTTGACGTAATAGCCGTAGCTCCCCGAGGTGTCGGCCTCGGCCGTTGTGACCCAGCGCAGCCCAAAGTTGATGTTGAATGACGCGTCGACGTCGTACGCGTCGAATCCAATACCCACGATCAGCGCACCGGTGGGCAAAATAACCGGAGCATGAAGCATGCTCAGGTCGGAAGCAACGTAGGTGATGCCGGAATCCCAAAAGGAATTCGTGGTTGTCGCCGAACCCTGCGGCCTGAACTCCGAGGCGTGAATCCTGAGCATCGAGGCATCGTCCGGCCCCCAGACGGGATCCTCTCCCGAATCGACGTCGAAGATTTCGACCGCTGATGGCGGCTCCGGGCCGCCGAAATCGCCAGCGTGAGTCCACCCCCCGGAAACAACCAGAAACACAACCAAGCACCGCATCGCCAGAGCGCACATCCTGATCATTTTCTTCTCCCTTCGGTTGGTTTCCGGTCGGCCCTCAGACGTCGAGAACCGCAGAGATCACAGATCTCCGGGTCACCCGAACAACCATCTCTGTGGTCCGATCGGAAAGCTCCATTCTCTGTTCGGCTCGGTTTCAGTTATCAACATGCTACGGCAATCGGCGATTGAACGCAACCCTCCATCGGTGTGCTTGTATCATCAGTGCCAGGCTTGAAGAAGTTGGGAAGTTGGGCGTCGATGCCATCTCATCGTGGAGGCAGCCTGGTCATCGGTTCCCCGGTCACGCTGAGCTCCCTTGAACCGACTCCGCCAGTCCGACCCGAGCGCCGATTGCATCGGTGCCAGGTCAGACGATTCAGACGATTTTGGCTCGGATTCATCATCGACCCGCTGACTTCGCAAGGAAAGTATCCAAGTCATCGATCGCCTTTGCAAACACCGAGTTCTTTGACCTCCCCTCCCCTCCCGCTCGTGCCCAGCGACTGACTACATCGGGGTGCTTTCCCAGCAGGCCGCCGATCTTCCCCGCTCGCTGTTCCGATCGTTCGCGCCAGCGGGACCGCCGCCGAAGTTCGAACCGCCAAATGGTAGTGATTCGATAGTAGGCTCCATGCGAAGACCTGAAACCCGTCCCATAACTTCAGCACCCGAAGAAGGTCGATGAACTCTATCGCCTCTCCGGGGTCTGCGAACACTTCTTCGCCTCGCGCAAACCGGTCGTATACGTGGTACAGCCCACCCTCGACAAAGACCCGCTTCGCTCCCGGCATTTGAGTGCCTACCCGGATTCACGCTAATACAAGATCGTCTGAATCGTCTGACCTGGCACCGATGCACCGATGGGTCGGGGATCTCTGTCATCGTTGGCCCTCTCCTCAGCATCCATCCTCCGTTTCCCCGACCAATTCAGAATGGTCCTTGTTCCTATGACCGTGGTCACAATCCTTGAAATTTCGTTGGCGTAGCCTTGGGATAAGGAATCTGCCTCCGGGCACGTCGAATCGATGCTTCGAGAGCGAGGTGGCCATGAAAGCGACGCTCATTTTCCGCGCAACCGTGATCGTCATCGGAAGCGTGATTCTCGGAATCCCTGGAACCGAGGGCTACGACAAATACAGCCAGAATGACGACGCCACGAACTGCAGGTGGTGCCACGGCGATTTCCGGAGCAACACCTACATCTCACCCGTGGATGGCCAGAACTGGGGCAACCTCCACAACATCCACCGGTCGACCATGCTCAGCGGCGACTGCGACGTCTGCCACATCGGCGACGACAGGCTCCCGGTGTTTCTAGATTCATCCGACGGCGGCGACGGCTTCGAGCCCGTCGGGTGTGTGGGCTGCCACGGCGCCGACCCGGCGCCCGGCCTGCCCAACAACGGATGGTGGGGGGCCGGGCTTCGGCTGCACCACACCAATGCCGGCGTCGGGCAGGACTCCAACGGCTTCACCTGCATGGATTGCCATGCCGACGATCCGCCGCCGCCCCCCGAGAACACGCTGCCGTCGTACTACTTCACGCCGGACGTCAACCACCCCAACAAACCCGACGATCCCTGCAACCCGGGTCCAGACTTCCCCGAAAACTACGCCGGCGCCGTGATCGGCATCGACAACGATGGCGACATGCTCTACGACGACGCCGACCCCGACTGCGAGGGGCCGACCCCGACGCCCACACCCACGAGCACCCCAACGTGGACGCCGACCCCGACTCCCACGGCGACGCTCGTGATCACCAACACACCGGTCCCGACGCCCTCCATCACGCCCACGCCCACGCCCACTCCTAAACCGCAGCTCATCTTCAGGGACGGCTTCGAGTCGGGCGACACCTCGGCGTGGAGTGCCGATTCCCAGAGGCTCTTCAAGGGCCTGGATCCGGCTCTGCGCCCGGGCCGGAAGCCGTTGACGAACGGAACGGTGTTCCTGATCATGCTCGCGGGAGCGACCCTTGTGGGCCTGCCCGGTTTCCGCGAGCGGCGTCACCACCGACGAGGGAAGGATCGGTAGCGTCGAGGCCCTTCAACCTATCGGCCGGTCAATCGATGAGCTTCACTTTGAGAGGGTTCTCTCCGGAATTCCCGCAGCAATTGGCTGAAACGGCGTCGTCCTGGTCGAGAGGTTCGGTGGTATGTAGCCCACGTCGCCGGATCTTCGACCATCCGCGCCTTGTACCGACTCTGCCACCGCGGCCCGCTCGAAC
>CAYPBC010000056.1:0-8859 GCA_964408845.1 uncultured Thermoanaerobaculia bacterium | reverse complement strand
CCGACGTACCCTGTGGTACTTCGAGGGAGCGAGGCTCCGGCAAGGGCGATGCAGCGGCGGCCGAATGCGACGGTACTTACCCAGAGGTATACTTAGTCTACATGGAGGACTTGGTTACGTGCTCGAGCATTTGCAGCCCGTGGACCAGGGAGGCGCCGCCTCGAATCGCCGTCGACACATGCACCGCCTCCGTCATCTCCTCGAGGTCGGCCCCTTGCTTGAGGCACTCCGACGAGTAGGCATCGATGCAGTATGGACACTGGACCGCGTGCGCCACGGCGAGCGCTATCAACGCCTTCTCGCGAACCGTCAGCGCCCCATCCGCGAAGACCGCCCCGTAGTAGTCAAAGAATTTTTTCGCGAGCTCGTCATTGCCCTCGGCGATATCACCGAAGTGGGCCAGGTGCTCGGATTTGTAGTAATTGTCCATGGATCCTCCATTCCTCAGTTCAACGCGCTTCCCGAGGTTGCCCCCTCTGACGATATTTGGGCTCGAGTCATTCTGTCAATTATTGGGCGACAGCTCCCAAAATCGTCAGAAACGGCACGCCCGATCAACGCGCCAGATTCCGAATACACGGCACTATGAGACCGGACGTTGGGGGGGGATGACGCTACCCTCTTCGCCGGTCCGCTCGCCAACAAGATACAGCGGACGGCGCTTGACCTCGTCGAATATCCGGCCGAGGTACTCGCCCATGATCCCGATCATCAGGAGCTGTACTCCCCCGAGAAACAGAATCGAGGCCATGAGCGACGTGTAGCCCGACCAGCTCACGCCGACCGCCTTGAGGATCAGCACGACCACGATGTAGAGAAAAGCGAAGAGCGAAACCGCAAAGCCCGTCCAGGTCGCGATCCGTAGCGGAAAGAAGGAAAACGACGTGATCCCATCGAGAGCGAATCGGAGCATCTTGCGAACCGGGAACTTGGTATCCCCCACTTGGCGGGCCCGTCTCGTGTACATCACCGCCGTCTGCGGGAAGCCGATCCAGCTCACCAGCCCGCGGATGAACCGGTTTCTCTCGGGCAGAGCTCGAAACGCCTCGACCGCGCGCGGGCCCATGAGTCGAAAGTCTCCGGTGTCAACCGGAATCTCGACGTTTGTGATGCCACGCAAAATCCGGTAGAACGCCTTGGCGGTGGCGAGCTTGAACCAGGTCTCCCCTTCCCGCCCCTCACGCTGGCCGTAGACGACCTCGAAGCCCTCGCGCCACCGTTGGACCATCTCGGGAATGACCTCCGGAGGGTCCTGGAGGTCGCCGTCAATGATGACCACCGCCCGGCCGCGGGCGGCATCGACGCCGGCGGTGAGGGCCGCCTGGTGGCCGAAGTTGCGAGCGAACCGCAGACCTCGCACGCGTGGGTCCCGAACCGCAATCTCGGTCACGCGTTGCCAGGTGTCGTCCGCCGATCCGTCGTCCACATAGAGGATCTCGAGGCCGTCAACCACCTCATCCAGCGCCGCGACCAATCGCTCGTGCATGGTCGAAACGTTCGCCTCCTCGTTGTAGACCGGAATGACGACGCTGAGCTCGGGTTTGTCGCTCATCACCGCTCCATCATATCCGCACCCAACGCCGCGCCGCCGTCAACCGGGGCGCCGAACCGGACGACCACCCCGCCATCCTCGTCCAAAACCACGTCCCCTGCAGCGGCCAGGCCCTCAAGCTGCCCGTCCGAAAAATCCTTGCGCTCGAGGGAACCGATGGCCACCAGATGGACTCCTGCCTCCTCCACCGCGTCGTGTATTTCCTCCGCGTCTTCAGAGGTGTAGATTCTCGTAATCAGCTCCTTCCTCCGATCCGTCTCCGAGAGGATCTGACTGCCCCGCCACACCGACTCATGATTGGCCCAGCCCAGGTAAGCCGGTACCCCCGATGCGGCAGACAAACGGCCGTACTCGCTATAGGCGTTGCCGACCGCCTCCGCGATGACGGTTCCCGGCGGTTGTTTTCGCAAAAAGTGAACGATCGCGCGATCTCCGGTCGTCATCCACTCCATCCCGTCCAACCCTTGCTTCTCGGCCCTCACCTGCTGCACCGTCATCCCTGCGAAATGCGGCAGGGCAACCGCCACCAATACAGCCACCAGGGCCACTCGTGCGGCTGGCCGCTTGACTCCCCAGCGCAAGAGAACCGGCAGCGCCACCGAGACCAGGATCCACGCCTGAATGTACGACTTGAAGACCGTGTTCATCCGATGGAGATCCGTGCCGTAGTTGTCGGCCACATAGACGACTTCGGGCACCAGAAACAGGAAGATGCCGAGCGCCGCGAGCGCGAAAACCGGACGGTCCGGCCCCGAAAACGGCCCCAAGGTTGTGATCACGAAAACAGTGCACGTCGAGGCGAGCAGCACCATGGTCGGCCGCCCGGAGGCCGCGGCCACGACCAGGACAGCCGCCACCGCCAGGAGCGTGATCGCCTGGTTCGCTTGCTCATCGCCGCCGACGATTGGCCGTAGCAGGGCCAGTGCTGCGAGCGCCGCGGGAACCAGGAGACATCCGGCGTAGAGCAGCAAATCGCTGGGGACCGTCCACGCGAAGACCATCTTCACACCCTGGAAAAAGGGCTGGAAATTGAGATGAAACGGCGCCGTCACCATCCACCCGCCAACCGCGATCACAGCCACCGCCAGCCAACGCCGCGTGCCGTCGCCACCCGGCCAGTACCATCGGTCAGGCCCGGCGAAGATGAGAAGAGCGATTCCCACCAGGGTCGGCGGCATGGACCATGGGTTGCCGGCCCACGCGACACCAAAGAGGACCGCGAGGACGACTACCTGGAGGATCTTCGGGCCGGCGCGCCCGGCCTGCCACGCAACCAGGAGCGCCAAACAGGCGATCGGCATCGACAGCAGGTGGGGATGGAGATCTCCGAGATGCATCGTGAAGAGGGGAAACTCGGTGATCGTGTCGGTGATTTGGCGGGAAGAATGCCAGAAATCCAATCCTCCGATCGGCTTTCCCTCGAAGAGCTGTCGCAGCCCGTCCGGTGTGCCGGCGAAAAGACCGAAGAACGCCACCAGAAGCCCGGAGAGATGGCTGCCACCGGCGCGCCGTCCGAGCATCCACAACAACGAGGCCACCATCCCGCCGATGAGGGCGACGATCAGGTTGTAGCCGATCTCGAGAGGCACCGAAGCGATTGACAGAGGCACCGTCCAAAGAAGGGCGCCCCAGTAGTAGTACGGCAACGTCTCGCCGGCCAGCCACATGTCGGGTGGTGGGAAGCTCTCCGCCCGCAGGAGGGAGGCCAGAATTCCCACGTCCATCGGCTTCTCGGTGAAGACGATCTGCGGATGATCGAGGCGGATGAAGATCACGACCGCAGTCGCCACCCAAAAAATCTTCTCGGCAACCAACAGCTGGCGCCAGGCCTTGCGCCGCCACGCCACCACACCGCCTGCCACAGCGCAGGCGAACAGCACCACCGCACCCAGGGTGCGCCACTGGTGCAAACCCACGACCCCCGCCCACCAGGCGGGCATCGCCGCCAGCACCAGACCGGCCACCCGCCCCCCCGCCCACGCTTCGAGGTCGTCAAGACCGGCCCGCACCAGAAGCGCATACCCGCCCAGACCCGCACAGGCGACGACCACAAGGAAGATCACGATGGTCATGCTCAACTCATTCTATCGGGCCTGCAGCCGAGAGCAACCGCGAAACCCACCGACATCGCAAACACGAAGACACAAAGACACGAAGTCCGCCCACCCATCGCAGAAAACCGCAGATCACGCAGATCAACGCAGATGGACTCCCTGACGGTGCAGTGCCGAGGATTGCGCTCTTCGAGGGCGCAGGCCGCTGTATCGGGCCATGGCGACGAACGCTCGCGTTCGGGGCGATGACCCGATACTGCGGTTCCCGGGCGTCGTTCGACGACGGCCGGGACCTCGTCACGTGCTCGGGTCTCGCGTGTGGCCATCTGCGTTATCTGCGTGATCTGTGGGCGTGATGGCTTTGCGATGACTTCGTGTCTTTGTGTCTTCGTGTTTGCGACGTATGTCGCGATCGCGTTTGGCACGTCAGGCGAGGGCGTCTACGAGCTTCTCGGCCAGCTCTTTGCCGAGGCGGAGGTAGGTGGCGATGCCGTTGGCGTCGATGTTGTCGTCGTGGACCCCGGCGGTGACCACCGCAACCCGGCCCAGGGTGGCTGCGAGCTTCTCCGCAACTCCCCGCGCGATGGGCTCCTCCTTGTGGGGTGGGATCGTCAGCACCGAGCACGAGGCCGACCACCCCGCGTCGCGTCCCTTCGCCGGATGCGGCTGGGCGAGGACCACGCAGCCGACGTGCGGCCGTTCGCCGCCGCCGATGACCACCACCAGGTCATCGCCCACAACCTCAATCCACGCCTCGAGGAAGCGGCCGCTCGCGGGATCTTCCACACTCTCGATCAAGCTCTTCACGTCACCTCCAGCAAGGGCGTATCATGCCCATTGTATGACGTCTTTCGGGAGTCGCAGGGAGGATGAGAGATGCGGGTTCGCATGGATGTGTGGCTGGTCGCCGTCGCGCTGTGCGTGGCGAGCTCCGTCGATGGGGCTGAAAACATTGGCCCGGGCCGCGCCGAGGTCGAGGCGATGATGGGTTTGCCGTCCGAGGGCGATCTCGTCCGCGGCCAGCTCGACACGGTGGGCTTCGTGGTCCAGCAACCCGCCGCCGAGGACATCGTGGCGGCGGCCGTTCGCCTCGAGGAGGACAGCCTCGCCGAACAGGATGCCCGTCTCGGCATGACCCCGGAAAACGGTTTCGTCGGCGGCGTCTGCCCCCACGACGACCACCTTTACGCGGGCCGGGTCTACGTCCATCTCACCGAGCGCATCACCGCTCCACGGGTGCTCCTAATCGGGGTCTTCCACAAGGCGAGTCTGTGGGACCTGAAGGACCGCATCGTCTTCGACGACTTCGATGCCTGGCACGCTCCGTGGCGCCCGATGCGAGTCGATCCACTGCGCGACGAGCTCATCGCCGCCCTGCCGCCGGACTCCTATGTCGTCGATAACGCCATGCACTGCCGCGAGCATTCGTTGGAAGCGCTTCTCCCTTTCCTCCAGCGTGGGCATCCCGAGCGGACGATCGTCCCGATCCTGGTGCCCTACATGGGGTGGGAGCGGATGACCGAGATCACCGACCAGCTCGCATCGGCCGTGGCCGAGACCATGGAGGCGAACGGGTGGCGGCTCGGCCGCGACCTCGCGGTGGTGGTGTCGAGTGACGCCGTCCACTACGGCCCGGATTTCGACCATGCGCCCTTCGGCATTGATGTCCAGGCCTATGAGCGGGCGGTCGCCCGCGACATCGGGCTCGCCCGCGACCACCTCGAGGGAGCGCTCGATGCGGACAAGCTCCACGGCTTGCTCGACACGTTGGTCAATTCCGACGACCTCAGCTACCGGCTGCCGTGGTGTGGGAGCTTCTCGGTACCCTTTGGTCTCGAGCTCCTGCGCAAGATCGCCATCGACAGCGGCGAGAAAATCCCCGAGGGGACGCTGTTGCGCTATGGGACCAGCCTCTCCGAGGCCGAGCTGCCGATGTCAGCCACGACACACGAGAGCGGGCTCAGCTACACCGCACCCTCAAATTTTCACCACTGGGTCGGGTACGCTGCGGTTGGCTATTGCCTACCGAAATAGCTTGCGGTCTGTCGCCGCTTCCGGCTTCGCCCGTTGGGCTTCGCCGTGACGGGTCGCGGCTTGCGGATTTTGAAACGTCTTTCCTGGGGCTCACGCCCCAGGCTATGAATCTGTCGCCGCTTCGCGGCTCATCACGCCCGAGCGCCGTCCTTTCTGGCGTTGTCTTCCCGCTTCGCGGCCCTGTCGCAGAACGTGGTTCGGCGCCATTCGGCGGCTCGACGGATCGCTGCTGCCGAGCGCCGAAGGCGCGATAGATACACAGCCTGGGGCGTCAGCCCCAGGAACACGAGAGAAAATATCAACCAAGCGCCGAAGGCGCGACACATGTTTCCTGGGGCGTGAGCCCCAGGATATGGGTGACCAAGGAATCCGAGAGCCCGGAACGGGCGCCAGATTCACTGCGGCAGCTTCTCCCGTGCTCGGCCCCTCAGCCCCACACCAGCCACAGATCGATTACCGCGATGTCGGCCTTTTTGGCCTTGATCGCCTTCTCCTCGATCCCCTCGGCCTTTTCCTCAGACTCGGCAGCGATGCGGTCGATCTCGTCCTGGAGCTCATCGGCCAGGACCTCGAGCTCCGCCTCGAGGCGCTCGATCTCGTTTTCCGACTCGACCACAGCCGACTCCGCGGTCTGCCGCATCCGCCGTTTGCCCGCCGCGGTCTTCATCTTCGAGGCCGCCTTGCGCGATGCCGAGCTCACGCTCCGAGACCCGAGTAGAACCGAGAACAGGCTCTCGACCATCCCCATGGTCTCCTCGGCCTTGCGTGAGCTGAGTTGGGTGCGATCTCGTTCGAGCTCGTCGCGCTCGCGTTCGAGCCGCTTCTTGAGGGTTTTCATGCGGCCCTCGAAACGTTTACGAATCCGTTCCTGGGTGCGGTCGTCCGCACGGTCGGCGGCCTCCAGACAGCGGGCCAGAAACGCGTCCGCATCTTCTCCTTCCGCAGCCACCATCTTGAGGCCTTGGTTGACCAACACCCGCAGTGGGCGTCTCGCACGCCAGCTCGTAAACCCGCCCTTGCCCTTTTCGAGCTCGGGCGACAGTCGTCCGGGGGCTGCGGCGGGGAACCGCAAACCGTCCGGGGGGTCGTCCACCAGCGCCGGCATCTCGGACAGACACTCCCCCTCCTCCCATTCGAGGCGGCCCTCGTCGCCGACCGGGAATCGCCACAATTCTTCGAGCTCTCGATAGAGGTCGAGGCTGGTACGTTGAACACTGAAACGATTCCTGACCACCACGGACGGACTCGCCATGCCGGACCCACCCTCGGCGTACACCGTGGCCACCTCCGCCGCCAGCGGCGGCGCATGCCTCCCTCTCTCGACCGTGGGTGGTTTTTCAGACGCAGCTTTCGGTTCGGCCACGACGGCATGCTGGCGCAGCAACGGTCCCATCTCGGCCAGGGTCACCGGCCCGCGGAGATAGCTCATGGCCCAGCGCGAGCTGAAGGTGCGCGCGTCCTCCTTGGCTCGGACGTCCGTGAGGAGGAATTCCCGCTTGCCAAGCGCAGCCACGATGTCGTCGGCGTCGCGGCCGTCCGGCAGCCGCGACATTCCAAGGCCCTCGAGCGCTCGCTCGCGGTCGCGTTCGGTGATCAACCGCCCGACCAGCTTGACCCCGGCGTTGCCGAGCACCTTGTAGTCCAGGTCGACCGGGTTCTGGGTCGCGACCCAGGCCCCAACGCCGTATGCCCGCCCCTGTTTGAAGAGGGTCAGCAGCGGGGCCTTGGTTGGGGGGTTCTTCGGGTAGGGCGGGATGATCCCCTGCACCTCGTCCATGTAGAGCAGAGCTCGCAATCCGGAGGATGCGGGCTGCCGACGCATCCAGGCAACCAGCTCCGAGGTCAGCAGGGCAATGACGAAGAGACGCTGGCGCTCGTCGAGGTGGGCGACCGAGATGATGGTCGCGCGCGGCGCATCCCTATCGCCCAGGAGCTCATCCATGTCGAGTGCCACGCCCTCGGTCCAGGCCGCAAAGGCCGGGCTCGCGAGCAGGGTATTGAGCGCCATCACCAGCTTCATCCGCTCGTCGCGCGGGTAGAAGCTCTCCAGCGACAGCGCACCGAGCGACTCCATGGGTGGGTCGACCAGGCTCGCCAGCAGACCCGCGAGATCGAGAGTCTCGCCCCGCCGCCAATGTTCGAGGATCACCGAGGCCGTGAGCACGTGGTCGCGGTCGGACAGAGGGTCTCCCCCACGCTCCACGAGCGACAGCAGGGCCGAGGTCACGCCGTTGACCCGATCGGTGGCGGCATCGGGATCGGAGTCGGGGTCCCAACCGCTGGGGGCGCCCAACGCCGGCAAAATGTCGAGCGGCGCCACCGAGCCCGCACCGGGGGTCAGCAATTGCCACGCCACGCCATCCCGCACCGCGCGGAGGTCGTCAGGACCGAGACCCGATCCCTCGAGACCCTTACGCCACACATCGGCCTGGTCCGAGGCAACCTGCGCCCGATCGCCGTCTTCGACCGCGTCAGGCGGCAGCCATGGTGCAAAATCTTCACCCGCCAGGGACGGGAAGTTCAGGAGCAGATCGACCATGTCGCCCTTGAGGTCGATGACCAGCAGCGGCACGCCGCGGCGTGCGAGCTCCTCGAGGACCACGATGCCGAGGCCGGTCTTGCCGGAACCGGTCATCCCCACACACACCGCATGGGTCGTGAGGTGGTCCATGTCGAGGTGGACCGGACCAGATCCGTCGAGCGCGGCACCCAGGTAAAGCTCGGACTCACCCATCGATTCCCCCAAATAGCGCCAATCAAACGTGCGCCGAGTATAACCGCTCGGAATCCTGAACCAATACTGCTATAGTTTCTGTCACCAGCGACGTATGAAATGGAAGGAGCATCAAAATGGGTCTCTTTGACATGTTCGGCAAGAGCTTCGATGATCAGGTTCAGGAAGCGATCAACACGGTCGGCGCCACCACTCCCGGGGTCAGCGGCCTCCATGCCGAGGTGCGTGGCAAGGTCATCACCCTCAAGGGCAAGGCGGAGAGCCGTGAGGCGGCCAACCTGGCGATGCAGAAGATCGACCAGACGGTGAAGGCGGACAACATCGTCAACGCCATGGAGGTTGCCAAGGCGCCCGAGCCGGAACCCGTGGTCGAGGAGGTCTCCGTTGAACGCTTCTACGAGGTCGTGTCGGGCGACACTCTCGGCGCCATCTCCCAGAAGTACTACGGCAAGGCGAGCGACTACATGAAGATCTTCGAGGCCAAC
>CAYPBC010000055.1:0-9020 GCA_964408845.1 uncultured Thermoanaerobaculia bacterium | reverse complement strand
GAATGCGGTGATGATCACCGACACCGCCTTCTACCGCAACCCAAACTATCACCAGGTCACCGACACCCCCGACACCCTCGACTATGAGCGCATGGCCCACGTAGTCACCGGGGTCTACGCTGCGATGACCACCCTTTGACGGGTGGTCGCTTATTGCATTGATGAATGCAGCGATGGGTGATGAGGGTCCCCACAATCTTGCCCCCCTGGGACCGCTGAGCTCCAGCTCGGCATTCTTCCGGCCGCTGAATTCAGGCGTGCACAAGGGGTTCATCCAGGTTTTGAACGGCGCTGATGATCTTCGGGCGTCATCGCATTATTCGGCGCAATAAATACCGAGCTGGAGCTCGGCGGTCCCAGGGTCGGTCCCAGGGTCGGTGCCGGGAACTCATCTCAAAAAAAATGGCTCCCGGGGGAGGAGCCAAGAAGGAGGAGTTTGATAGAGGTCGTCGGGTTTTCACCGTCGATCCTTCTGATAGCCGGGCCTCTTTGGTGGGCCCGTGATTCTCTATACGCAAGACTGCGAAAAAAGTTACCGTTCGAATTCGGAATTCGGAACGCCGCTCCCCGAGCTCTCTACTGATTACTGATTACTGAATTCCGGGTGAGCGGAGTACTATCGGCTGGTGAAGATCCCGTGGCCTACGGTCGCTGGTTGGTACTTCGCGGTTCTGCTTGCGGCGCTGCCGTGGATGGCGGTGTGGCGGCTCGCGTGGGTGCCGGTGATCGTGGCGGCGGCCTTGGTGGTCTACCGCGTCGTCGACCGCTCCCGAGTCACCGAGCCATGGTCGAGCGCCCTGGTTGGGCTGTCGTCGTTGATCTTTTTGCTGGTCCGAGGTGGTTGGGAGATTGCGGTCGGGTGGTTGCTGCTGGCGGCGCTCGTTGCGGCGGTGGCGCGCGCGCTGCCCCGTCGGGACGGCGCCCGTCCCGACGCCGCCGACTTTGTCGCCATCGGCGGCTGGGGGGTGGTCTTTGTGCTGGCGCCGCGGCTGGTGGTGCTTGATTACGGTGGCTGGCTGGCGCCGGCCCTGCTGTTGCTGGCGGCGCAGCGTATCGCACGGTCGCGGGCGGCGCAGACGGCCGGCGCTGCGGCCCTGGGTTCACCCGCCCGTGAGGTGCGCGGGACCGTCAGCCTCGACGGAGTGGTGCTGGCGGGCTACGACGGGCTGCCGTGCTCGGTTCCCCTGGACCTCGAGCTGCGAGCCGGTGATTCGCTGGCCATCCTGTGCGACGCTGCCGACGAGGCCGGTACGCTCGCCGCGGTGCTCTCCGGCCGAACCGCGCCACATGCGGGAATAATCACGGTTGACGGATCGCCCTTCGAAAGGGTCTGCCGGCTGGTCGCGGTGATGGCCCCGGGCGAAACTTTTGTCGCCGGCGATCTGGTGAGCAATCTCGCGGCTCTCTGTGATGCGCCGCTTCAGCGCGGAGAGGTGGCTGCGCTGCGCGATGCCTGCTCGCTGAACGAGGTCATCGCGGCGCTCGGCGACCGGCCGCTGGATGCGGACGGTAGCCCGTTGTCGCCCTATCACCGGCTGTTGGTGCTTGCGGCGCGGGTCATCCCCTCGTCGTATCACATGGTCGTCGTCGTCGACCCGATGCCGTGGGTCAACGCGGTGCGCGGCGAGCTGTGGCGCTCCGCCGTGGTACGAGCATCGGTCGGCCGCACCGCGATCTGGCTGACTCCGGATCGCGACCTCGCCGCTCGTGCGTCACAGGTGGTCGAGTATCGGCAGGGAGCGTTGCGCCCGGTAGAGTGATCAGTCATCAGTAATCAGTGTTCAGTATCCAAACCCGATGACCGATCACCGATCACTGATCACTGATCACTCCCCCCGATTGACCGTGGCGGTTGGGTTACACTGTGATGGTTACTGTGGAGGTGTGAATGGGTACGTTCCAGGGAGGATCGGCGCCGGCGATGGCAAGCCAGGTCTGCGATGGCTACAGTTTGTTGTCGCAGGTCTCCCTCAAGCGCTTGAGCTTGGACCAGATGACCAAGCTCGAGTTCGAGATCGAGAAGCGTCTGAGGGCGACCCGGAGTGAAATCGTGGACCTGAACGACCAGCCGGCGCTGCAGGCGCGTAACCGGCGGATATCGCGCATCGAGGGCGCGGTTCGCGTGTTGCGGCAGACCATTCAGATGCGGCGCAGTGGCCGGATCTAACCCGCTTCATTCATGAGCTTCCGCTGCGGCCTCGCGACAGAACCTCGTGAATGATGCGGGCTGAATCAGCGTCGATCTCGGATGCGTGGGAGGCCCTGCGCGGCGACCCCATGCCATGGCTGCTCGACGAGGACCGCCCAAACCTCCACTGGCGGGTGCTGGTTGAGCTCTTGCGGCGTCCGGTTTCGAGTCCAGCGGTCCTTCGCGCCCGCGGCGGCGCCGATGCTGCCGAGCCGATCGCCTCGCTTCTTGCCGAGCTCAATCCCGATGGGAGCTGGGCGACCGGTGTCGGGTACTGGAGGCCGTACTCCGGTCCCGGCTGGCGGATCGTGGCGGCGGTTCAGTGGGGCGCGGATCCGACCGATCCGCGGCTGCACGCGGCGGCGGAGCGATTTCTGGAGACGGCGGCGGGCGAGGGCGGTTTTGCCCGCCGCGAGGGGGGCGACTCGGTGGCCTGGCTGACCGCGCGGATGTTGCACGCCCTCGCCGACCTCGGGTGGTGCCGCCATCCGCGCTTCCAGGAGGCGCTGGCGTGGCTCGAAGAGGAGGCGGCGATTGCCAGAGGTGTGACGCCGGTCGCGTTGCTCGGCGCCCTGACTTCGTGCCCCAACCAGCCGCGGCCCGCGCTCCGCTCGCGCGCGGTGGAGGGGATTCTGCGGGAATTGGCGGAGGGAGCAAGGCGCCGGTCGCGCCTGGGTCATCCCGGTTTCGGACGCACCGATCTGGCCGAGATGCTGTCGGCCCTGGCACGCGCCGATGTTCCGTTTGCTCCGGAGATGGGGCCGGCGCTCGCAAGATTGCAGCGCAAGCAAATGCCAGGCGGTTTCTGGAGGCGCGACATCAGCCCGCCGGCCACCCTCCCGCTCGGCGCCTTTCCGCCCGGGCGCGGGCCGTCCCGGTGGGTGACGCTGAGGTGCGTCACCGCCCTGATGCGCTACGCGGTTGAGGCGAAGCTCCCACGCATGTTCCCACACCGATCAGACGTTACACGTTAGAACGTTCAACGTTTAACGTTCTAACGTTTCAACGACTCCCTCATGGTTGGCGGTGTTCGCCGGGAGCAGGGTGATTCGCAGGATCGCACCGACCAGGAGGGCGCCGCCGAAAATTTGCCAGGGGCCGAGGATCGTGCCGTTGACCAGGTAGTCGAGGAGGACCGCGCTCAAGGGGAGACAGAGCTCACAGATGGTGGCGACGCTGGCGCGCACCCGGGTCAGACCAAAGTAGTACAAGAAGATGGCGCCCGAGCCGGTGGTCAGGGCGATGATCAAAATGATGGCCCAGTTGGCGTCGGTGACCGATGCGAAGGGCAGGCCGATGCCTCTGACGCCGAGGTAGACGAGAGCCATGGCGCTTGTCATCCCGTAGCGGGCGAACGTGGCGTCTTTGAAATCGAGGGAGCCCAGCAGCATCTTGCTCAGCACCGTCGCTGCGCCGAAGGCTGCGGCGGCGATGATGGCGAGCAACGCGGCCTTGAGGGAGATCGCGCCGGTCGTCGCATCCGGTGACGAGAGCCCAAACGTGAGGAGATACGCCCCGGCCAGCGCCACTACCGCGCCCGCGAGAAAGCGGGCGGAGACCCTTTCGCCGAGCAGGATGGCCGCGAGCGCAAGGGCGAAGAGAGGTTGTAGCTTCTGCAGCAGGACCACGACGCTGAGCTGGTTGAAGTCGACCAGGAAAAGGGCCTTGACGATGGCCAGGGTGCCGAGGAAACCGCCGGTGAACGCCACCAGCGCGAGGGCGGACCACCCCCTTGCGTTCATCCGGCGAAGGCGGCGGTAGCTCGAGAAGAGGAAGGGCTGCATGAGCGCGAAGGGGAGGGCATGCACGAGAAAGACTACGAAGGGAACCTCGAGGTTGGCCAGGCGTGGAGTGAGCACGACCCCGTCGAGACCCCACAGAGCAGCGGAGACACAGATCAAGGCCGCGCCGACGGTGGCGGAGCGGATCTTCATTTCAACCCGCGTCCGAGTCCGAGTCCGCGTCCGTGCCCGAAAAAACCGTTCCCGGCGGACGCGGCATGGAGGCAGAACCGGTTGATTGAGAGCGATCTCAGAGCTCGACTCCCATCGGTTTGCGGAGAATCAATGCGACCACCATCGTCAGCACGAAGAAGAGGACCATCCAGGCCCAGCGCCACTCGACGTCCCAGCCGAGGAAGCCGATTGTCCCGTCCGGATAGCCAAGGGTGATGGAGCGAACCGGGCCGTTGCGATCCAGCGGCTTCTCGGACGGCCACTCGAGCTGATCGATGAAGGTCCGGGGCGGCCGCTCGGGTGACAGCCGTTCGATGAGATCGGTGGCGCGCAGAGTCTTCGCGACCACGTCACCGTCGATGCCGATCAGCAGCTCATAGTCGCCCGGTTCGTCGACGCCGATGAGCCAGCTGATCTGGTCGAGCGACGGCACCCAGACCGCCGCCATCTCGGTGTGCAGACCAGTGGGCGTCTCGAGTGAGATCTCGGGCCGGCGGCCGGGCGCCACAGCATCCTCCTCGAGCTGGACGGTGAGGAGGACTTCTTCGCCGGGCTGCAGTCCTCTGAAGCCGTAGAACTGGTGGAGCTGGACCATGACCAGGACCAGCGGTGGCAGGATGAAGATCATCGGTTTGAGCGCCAGGGCCTGGTAGTGGAGCACGTGCCCGAATATCTCCCACTGCGCCCGCATGATGGCCCGGAGATCGTCGTTGAAGAGCCGTATCTCGAACAACCCGGCGTAGATGCGCCGCTTGACCTCGGCGATGCGATCCTGGTTGGAGGTCTTGCCGAAGACCCAGAGCGCGAACACACCGACCGGGATCGACCAGATGAGGATGCCGACGAACGACGGCAGCTCCCGGAGCGGGTACTGCAGCCAGTCGAAGATCGGACGCAGGAGATCGTTGAGGATCGTCATCGAAAATGTGGCAGCTCAGCCTAGGACATGTAGCCGA
Source organism: uncultured Thermoanaerobaculia bacterium (assembly GCA_964408845.1). Lineage (GTDB taxonomy): Bacteria > Acidobacteriota > Thermoanaerobaculia > Thermoanaerobaculales > Sulfomarinibacteraceae > Sulfomarinibacter. Next base: position 3,921 of record CAYPBC010000055.1, on the reverse strand, counting down.
GGCCCTGGAGACGTTTCTTGATCTCCTCCTCGGAGTCGGCGTCCTCGAGGAGGGCGAGCTCCTTCTCGAGCGCGTGGGTGATGAATTCTTCGGGTGACGAGTAGCCGGCGATCTCGGCGTAGCGCTTGATCTTGTCGACCATGCTTGTCTCGAGCTTGACCTTGGTGTATCCGAACATGGCGTTTACTCCTTGAATCTGTGTAGTTCCACTACCGGGCTGCCCTCCATGTGGGCCGGCGCACGGAGCCCGAAGAGCGTCAACGCGGTGGGGGCGAGGTCGATAATCCCAGGATCATCGGCGTCGATCGGATGGTTCGCGAGGAACACCCCCGGAACCAGTCGCGGATCGACGATGTGGTCGCCGCTCCACGCCTTGGTGTTGTCGTCAAAGACGGCGCCCGCCACGACCCCGCTCGCGCAGTCCCACGAGATCCGGTAGCCGTGGTTGTAGCCAATCAGTAGATCGGGCGCGTTGCCCTTGTAGGGGCCGCGATAGAGCAGGTCGGTGTCGAAGGCCTCGTTGATCGCGACTTCGGATTTTTCGTCGTCCCGGAGCCCGTCGAGCTGTGCTTTGAGCTCGGTCTTCAGTGCCTCGACCTCCTCGCCCGGTTCGACGATTCCCCCCACCTCACGCCCCTTGATGTTGAGGAAGATCCCGACCAGCCCGACTGCATAGGCCCTGGTCCGCGACCAGTCGACCGACTGCAGCCACTCCTCGGTGCCGTCGGCGCCGTCCTTGAGCGCCAGGTAACCGTGCTCGAGGAGCCATGCGTTGAGGTTGACTCCGCGTCTGAAGGACGTGCAGCCGTGGTCGGACATCACCCACAGCACGTCGCCGTCGCCGAGCCGCTTCATCACTTTGCCGACAATTTCGTCGTTGCGCAGGTATTGCTCCTCGATGGCGTTGGCGTACTCGGGTTCGTCGATATCTGCAGCGGCCGGGTGACCGTTCTCGATGTACCGCCAGAACATGTGGTTGACCCGGTCGGTGGCGTCAAAGACGGTCACCAGGAGCCCCTTGCGCAGCCGGTCGAGGGCGGTAAAGAGCATCTCCTCACGTTCGTCGTCGATGTCATTGGTCTGGGTCATGAAGGTCCGGTCGTCGGTGACCTTCTCGTTCAGCGCCCAGGTGTCCTCGGCGAGCCCGAGGGTGGCATAGGGGCCGAGCTTCTTTTCGAGGTACGAGCTGTAATAACTGGGGTGGGAGATCGGCATGACGGGTTTGTCGGGCTCGATGTTGATGGGGGAGATGTAGAGCGAGACGTGCTCGCCCATTTCGATGATCATCATCCTGGAGATACCCTTGACCTTCATGCCCGGGATGGCCTTGAAGCTAAGCTTCACCCAGTCCGAGAGCTCGCCGGGTTCCAGCTCCACCGACTCGCCGTTGACCGACACCAGGGCGCGATTCGCCACCCGGTCGAGGTCGATCTTGAGCGGCAAGGTCATCGGCGGGTTGCCCTCGAAGAAGGTGTTTTCAGGGCCCTCGATCGTACCTTCTAAGCTGTCTTTCGTTCCATTCGTTTTGAGCTCGAACCGCAGCCCGCCCTCCTGGAAGGCGCCGCCTTCCGATCGCGTGGTGAAGAGCAGGAAGGTGCCCTGGGTGCCGAGCAGATCGGGGGTGCACATGGCGCTGAGCTGGGCGCCGTAGAACTCGTCCGGGGGAAAGGTGATTGGGACCCGGATGATGGTGCTCCAGATGTTGTGGTCGCCGAGGATGGTCCAGAACGGTTTCGACTTGCGGAGCAGGCGGATCGAGGGCTTGGCGAGCGGGATCCGGAGCTTGCCGAGCTTGAGCTCCCTGTTCACCGAGCCGATCTCGGTCGACGACAGCCGCGGTAGGTAGGTGCGAGGGTCGCGGTCGAGGAAATCGAAGATGTTGTGCTTGCCTGGGTTGGTCCCGGTAGTGAACGACGACCATGCGACGGGAGTGATTGAGGGAAAGGTCGAGCGCAGCCGGCTGTAGCCGCCCTTCTCGGCCAGGGCTGAGAAGTTCGGAAGCTGCCCCTTGGCCATCATACGCTCGGTGATCCGCGGCTCCTGGCCGTCGAAGCCGACCACGATCAGGCGTTTGATCAGCGGTTTGGTTCTGGAGTGGCTGATGCGGCGACGAATTGCCCGCCACGTCATGCGGAACGGCCAGATCAGCAGCGACACGCCGGCCAGGATCATGGTGACGAAGATGACGGCGAACGAACCGAGGACTGCAAAGCCGGCGCCGGGGCCGATGTAGGCGTCGGCCGGTGTCGGAAAGACAAGCGTAACGACAGCAACAACAACCGCCGCGACTGCGAGTCGTATGCACCGCGTCCTAGATTGTATGGGCAAACCTAACAAACGATCTCCCGTTAAATCGAAGAAATAACCGCGAGCTTCGACCCCCAAATGAGGTTCCCGGCCGCGGCATTGTAATATACCCACGGTATGGGGAACACGTAATCAACCCCATGGGGTTCGCTGCGATTCCCTCGGGAGATGATGGGAGAGCCAACATGACGTCGATGTTACGAAATTTCCGGCAGGGGCTGAGATACGGAAAGCCGGTGGTGATCGTGTCCGGGTTACCGCGTTCCGGGACCTCGATGGCGATGAAGATGCTCGAGGCCGGAGGCATGGAGCTGGTTGTGGACAATATCCGCACCGCCGACGAGGACAATCCGAAGGGTTATTACGAGGACGAGCGGGTCAAGGACCTCGCCGAGATGAACGACACGGGCTGGCTCAAGGACGCCCGCGGCAAGGTCATCAAGGTGGTGTCCTCTTTGCTCAACCACCTGCCGGAAGACAACCGCTACAAGGTCGTCTTCATGCGGCGCAACTTGCACGAGGTCCTCGCGTCGCAGACCAAGATGCTCGATCGCCGTGATGAGGAGTCGAACACCGAGGACGAGGCGCTGCTCGAAATGTACGAGGCCCACCTCAGCAAGGTCGAGTTCCAGCTTCGGTTCCGGCCGAACTTCGAGGCGTTCTACCTCGACTTCGCCGACGTCGTTCAAGACCCGGCCGCCGAGGCGGCGCGCCTGGCGGACTTTGTCGGCGGAGGTCTCGACGTCAAGCGCATGGCCGGGGTCGTGGACGGTTCGCTGTACCGCAACCGGCGAACGGTTGACGGCGCGGTCGCAGGGTAGGCAGGCCGACAATGAGATTCCCGCGAACGCTTGGTTGGGCCGTCGTGCTGGCGGCCGGCGTTGCGCTCGCGGGCGATATGGACGAGGGGCAGGGAAGTGATCCTGCCGCCGTTTCAGCCATTCCCGTCGACTCGTCGCTGGCGTACAAAGTGGAGTACCTCGGTATCACCTGCGGTCACATGACGCTGGAAAGCCGGCTCGAGGATTATCGGGGGAAGCCCGCGTACCACATGATCATGACCGCTCGGAATTCCAAATTCTTCAACCAAATCTACAAGGTTGATGGGCGCATCGAATCATGGGTGGATGTTGAGACCATGAGCACCCTGGCGTACATCAGCGATATCACCGAAAAAGGGAAGCGGAAGATCAAGCGGTACGTCATCGATCGCGAGGCAGGAGTGGTCCGGGCCGAAAAGCATGGAGAGGTCGAGACGATTCCGTACGATGGCGGCCCGGCTCTCGACCCCCTGGCGTTCATCTTCCGTGGACGAACTCTCGCCGGGAAGCCGGGAACAACCTTCGCCCAACCCATCCTCACCGACCGTGGCCCCGTCGAGACGGTTTCGATGGTCGGCGAGCTCAAGCGGTTAAATACTGTCGACGGCAAGCTCGAGTTGCTGCCGATTCAGCCCATGCCCGCCGATAAGGTGCTGTTCTCCCGCAAGGGCGAGTTTGTCTATTGGATCGATCCCGGCCCCGGGAAGAAGCTGTACCGGCTCGATTTCAAACTCGGATGGGGCCGCCTGGTAGCCAAGCTGATCGGACCGGCGGACGAAGTCGCCGATCGTCG